>NZ_JADGMP010000016.1:0-207878 GCF_015549295.1 Cupriavidus sp. IK-TO18 | reverse complement strand
TCCTGATCCACGATCTTAATCTAAGGACCAAGCGTGTCCGCCTCGATCAGGCTACCTCAGGGGGCATCTGCCCCGCATACCAGTCAGCGATCTGGCTGCCAGTCATGAAGCAAACGCCGGGCGTGCCCATAAGCAGCTCCAGCATCTCCTCAAAGTAGGAAAAGCGATGGGGCACCCCCATCAGGTGCGGATGCAGTCCGAGGGCCAACACGCGCGGCTGCCGCGTTGACTCGCGCTTAAATACGGCTAACGTACGTTGCAAGCGATGCAGGAATTCGCTCGAAGTGTGCTTTTCGATGGCGTAGATGATGGAGTCGTTCAGTTCCAGGTTATAGGGTACGGAGAGCAAAGGTCCGTGACGGGTACGCATCCAGTTCGGCAGATCATCGACCACCCAGTCGAATACATGGTCCACCCCAGCCTCGCGCAGCAACTCCGGCGTGTGTTCGCTTTCGCGTAGTCCGGGGCTCAGCCAGCCTCGCGGCCGCGTGCCGGTGAATGCTTCAATGCGGTCCAATGCCTCGTGGATAAGGGCGCTCTCGTCGGCTGACTGTTGAATGCTTTTCTGGTGGACGCCATGACCGATGAATTCCCAGCCTGCTTCCAGCATGGCCTGCGCTGCGCCGGGATAGGCCTCGATCACGCTGGCATTGAAGCTGGTGGATGCTGCGATGCCCCGGCATTGGATGGCCTCGATCAAACGCGGCAGTCCGCACCGCATGCCATAGTCCACCCAGCTGAAATTCGGAACATCCGGCAGCGTCGCCACGCCGTGCGGCGGAGTGATGATGGTCCTGGGCATGGGCTGCTCGAAGCGCCAGTGCTCCACATTGACGACAAGGTGCACGAGGATGCTACCCGCCGAGGGCGGCGCCAACTGTGGCCGTTCGCTCGCCATCAGGTATGGGATTCTAGGGTTCGCCATGGTTGGCTCATTCTCTCATCAGATTCTGTGAAGATGCGGGCGCAGCCCGCACCCGGATCAGGCCCCGTGGAATACCGGCGACCGCTTTGCGGCAAAGGCGCGCTGTCCCTCCGCATAGTCGCGGCTGGCAAAGCAGGTTTGCACGCTGTGGGCCATTTCGGCAAGTACTTCAGAGGAAGGCTGTAACGCCGTGGCCTGCCGAATTGCCAGCTTTGCGGCGCGCAAGGTCAGCGGCGCGTTCGACGCCACGCGTGCGACCAGTGTTTCGATTGCACGCTCGAAATCCTCGTCATTGAAGCACTCGTGCACCAGACCAATCCGCGCGGCCTCGGTACCGTCATAGTCGCGGGCGGTGAAGAACATCTCCGTGGCGTTGGCACTCCCTAGCAACGCGACGGCGCGGTGCATGCCGCGAAAGCCGTAGCCTAGGCCAAGCCGCGCTGCCGGCATGCGAAAGCGGCTTCCTCGAGCGGCGTAGCGTAGGTCGCAGGACAAGGCGAGCCCGATGCCACCGCCCAGGCAAAAACCCTGGATGGCCGCGATCACCGGATGCCGACACTGCTCGAGCGCCGCCTGTGCCCGCTCGACCAATGCGTCATAGGCGCGCACGGCATCCGCGCCGGATCGCAAGGCGGTGAACTCGGAGATGTCCGCGCCCGACACAAAGGCGCGGCGCCCCTCGCCCCGCAGCACGACCGCGCGAATATCGTCCCTGGCATCCAGCGCCTCAACGTGCGCGGCAAGCGCCTTCCACATCTCCATGGACATCGCGTTCAGCCTGGCCTCGTTCGCGATAGTGAGATAGGCAACTGTATCCAGAAGGTCCAGCCGAACCGCTCCGCTGCTCATCAGACCACCTCCTGTTCGCGCAGGGCGCGGACTTGCTCGCCGGAATAGCCAATCTCGCCAAGAATCTCCTCAGTGTGCTCGCCCCAGCCGGGCGCCGGCGCGACGACCTCGCCCGCGGTGCGCTCCAGCCGCACCGGTTGGGTCAGCACATGGCGCAGCGCCTGTTGCGCACCGCCTACCGCCTTGACTACGCCTAGGTGGCGTACCTGGGGATCGTCGAACATCTCGGGCACCGAGTACACCGGGCCGGCTGGCACGCCCGCCCGGTTCAGGATTTCGACCCAGTGGGCAACCGGCTGACTGCGGAACAGCGTCTGGATCTGTGCATTGAGCCTGGTGCGATTTTTGACGCGTAGCTTCTCGTTGGCAAATTCCGGATCGTCCAGCCAAGCCTCTTGCCCTACGGCGACGCAAAAGCGCCGCCAGTTGCCTTCGCCCGATGCACCAAGATTGAACCGGCCGTCAGCCGCCTCGAACAGGCCCATGGGGGAACTGGTGGGATGGTCATTGCCGGCTTGCTGCGGTACGTCGCCCTCGTTGAGGTATCGCGCTGCCTGGAAATCCATCATGGCGACCATGGTGTGAATAAGCGAGGTATGGACCCACTGGCCTTTGCCAGAGACTTCCCGCTCTAGCAGCGCGATAAAGATGCCGAGCGCCGCATACAGGCCCGCGCTAGAATCGGCTACCGCCAGCCCGGCGCGTACCGGCCCCTGTTCGGGGAAGCCAGTCACGGACATCAGTCCGCCCATGCCCTGCACAATCTGGTCAAAGCCAGGCCGCCATGCGTAGGGTCCGCTCTGCCCGAAGCCGGAGATGCTGGCCAGGATAATGCGAGGGTTGATCGCACTCAGGGATTCATAATCGAGACCGAGCCGCTGCTTCACATCCGGACGCCAGTTCTCGACCACCACGTCGGCGTCCTTCACCAGCCGCTTGAAGACCGCCAACCCCTCCGGCTTTTTCAGGTTGAGCGTCAGTGAGCGCTTGTTGCGATTAAGGTTCTGGAAGTCGCCGCCCAGGCGGTCGGCGGCAAACATGGCTTCGTTAGGGTCGACTCCGGGTGGCGGCTCCACCCGGATTACGTCGGCACCAAAATCGGCCAGCATCCGCACACAGGTGGGACCGGCGCGCACACGCGAAAGGTCGAGTACGCGGAAGCGGGACAGGGCGTGTGAGGCCATGATTCTTGGCATGGTGTCTCCTTTTGGTCAGGATTAAGGCTTGAGGGGTTCTGCAGCGACAGGAACGCCTTCGTTGCCAAAGCGCTCGCGTTCCACGCGATAGGCGAATGCAAGCAGGGTGATCTCGGCGCCGGGGCGCCCAACTGCCTGTACCGACACTGGCCGCCCTTGCTGGTCGCTGCCAAGCGGAAACACAAGTGCCGGCAAACCCAGATAGTTGATGAAGGGCATCAAGGCATAGAGTGCAGTCAGTGCCCGGCCGTCAAACGCCGCAGAGCCGGAGTGCACCTCGGCCCAATCCGGCACGCCTTGGGGGAGTGCTGGCAGCAGCAGGATGTCGGCATCTCCGAAGCCCGTTGCCATGACCTGCGCCAGATAGCGGGCGCGGCGGCGGATCGCCTCGCGGTACCAGACGGCGGGCAGCGCCATGCCCGGCAAGGCGACGGCGCGCACAAAGCGCCCCAGTACCTCGTCGCTGCGCAAGCGCGCTGCATGGACTTGCGCAGCTTCGGTATGCAAGACTACTTCGGCGCACCGATGCATGTCGCTCAGTCCCGGCAAGGCAGCTGGCTGGATGCCTGGCAACCGCGCAAGGAAAGTATCAATCACCGCATGCACATCGTCGCGCAACGGCACTTCTTCCAGGCCGTGCCGGATGCGAGCCGTCGGGCGCGACAGGAGAAACGCTTCGATGCCGCCGGCGTCGCCAGCGGCCGCGCGTAGGGCGGGGCACTGCCGGCTTGCCACCCCGGCTAGGGTGCCCGCGATGTCCGCGGCCGAGCGCGCCAGAATGCCGACCGTATCTAGCGAAGGGGCGAGCGGGAACACGCCCGTGGTCGCCAGCAGGCCTTGCGTCGGCTTGAGGCCCAGCACGCCGCACGTGGCAGCGGGAATGCGCACCGATCCGGCGGTATCGGTGCCGAGCGACGCATAGCACAGCCCTGCGGCTACCGCGACCGCCGAGCCGCTGGATGATCCGCCCACTGCAATGCCTGTCCCCAAGGGATTGACCGGTGTTTCAGCCCACGCGTTCTCGCCGGTGGCCCCGCAAGCGAATTCGGCCATCTGCAGCGCCGCGAGGTCGGCGGCACCGGCGGCCTTCAGTCGCATCAGAACCGGCGCCGTGCCCGATTTGGAAATCTCTGGCGTAATGACCGGCACGGGCCGGCCGCAGCCTGGCGCAACGCCTTCCCGGTAAAAGATGTCTTTGTGGGCGAGCCCGACGCCGGCCAGAAACTGATCCGGGTCGGATGGAGCTGCGACGCGTTTGCTCGATTTGCCACGAAGATTTGCCGGTGTCGACAGGTCGTGCAATGTGGCAACGCAGCGATATTGCACCCCGTAGGCGCGCATTGCGGCCGCTTGCGTCGCCAGCGCTTCGTCGACGCTGATCGCCGCGCGCGCCATCGCGCGTCGCAGGCCACCGATCGTGGCTGGAAGGCCGGTCATGCTGCCTCCTTCGTTGGTACGGTTGGCGCGGCCTTGCCACCTGCTTGGGCAGGCGTCGGCGTGACGGGAAAGGTGTCGGCCAGCCGCTTCAACGTCTTGCCTGTCATGGCTAGCTCCGCGCCGGATGCCTGTACACACTGCAAGGCCAGGAGGGCGGCCACTGCGGCGCCGTGCGGCTCGCTCAACGTTGGGGCAGCCATTTACTTGCCTCCGCGCACAAAGGTCAGTACCAGCAGTGTGGCGACTACCTCCAGCGCTGCAACAAAGTAAAGGCCGGACGCCAAAGACCCTGTGGACGCTTTGAGTGTGCCGATCAGGTATGGCGCCACGAAACCGGCGAGATTGCCGATCGAGTTAACCAGTGCAATGCCGCCCGCAGCCGCCGTTCCGGCGAGGAACGCCGCGGGCAGCGACCAAAACACCGGAAACGCGGCGAGGATGCCGATCGCGGCCAGTGACAGCGCGCACAGCGCGGCAATGGCATTGCCCAGCAGCATTCCGGTCAGAGACAGACCAACGCCCGCAGTGAGGGTAGCCAATGCGCAGTGCATTCGGCGCTCGCCGGTCTTGTCCGAGTGCATGCCGCTCCAGACCATTGCAACCGTGCCGACGATAAAGGGCAGCGATGAAAGCAGGCCGATATGCAGCTTGTCCGCAATGCCGAGTTCCTTGATGACCGACGGCGACCAGAAGGCAATGGTGGCATTGCCGCTGACGATGCAGAAGTAGATCGCCGCGCATAGCCAGACCCTCGCATTCGTGAACGCGGCCTTCAGCGACGTATGCTTGTGTCCGTCGCGGTTTTCGGCTTCCAACGCTGCGGTTACTGCGTTCTGCTCCGCCGGCGTCAGCCATTTTGCATTCACGGGCTTTTCCGGCAGGTAGAACAGCGTGGCAATGCCCGCCAGCACAGAGGGAGCTCCCTCAATGAGAAAGAGCCACTGCCAGCTTGCGAACTTTCCGACGCCCTCCATGCC
The DNA here is from genome assembly GCF_015549295.1 of Cupriavidus sp. IK-TO18. NCBI lineage: Bacteria > Pseudomonadati > Pseudomonadota > Betaproteobacteria > Burkholderiales > Burkholderiaceae > Cupriavidus > Cupriavidus sp. IK-TO18. The sequence goes on along the minus strand of NZ_JADGMP010000016.1, from coordinate 202,494 downwards.
GCTCATGATCAACCCTGCCAGCGGCCCGCCGATCACGCCCGCGAGGGCGAACGAGGTCATGAACAGGCCGTTGATCGAAGCGCGCCGCGCGGCTGGGAACCAGTAGGTCAGGTAGAGGATGACACCGGGGAAGAAGCCAGCCTCGAAGGCGCCAAGGAAGAAGCGCAGCGCATAGAACTGTGTTGGCGTCTGGACATAGACCATTGCCATCGAAGCGAGGCCCCACAGAATGGCAATGCGAGCCAGCGTACGCCTGGCGCCGATGCGCTCCAGCAACAAGTTACTGGGCACTTCGAACAGGAAGTAGCCCAGGAAGAAGATGCCGGCGCCCAAGCCGTAGACCGCCTCGCTGAACCTCAAGTCGTCCAGCATCTGCAGCTTGGCAAAGCCGACATTGACCCTGTCCAGCCACGCGAGCAAGAACAGAAGGGCCAGAAAGGGAATCAACCGCAGAGCGATCTTCCGGTATGTGGCTTCCATGGATATTTCCGGATGGACGGCTACCGGAGGAGCGGGATGCGGGAAAGCTGCCGAAGTCATGTTGTCTCCAAAGTTGTTTTTTAATCAACCGCGTGCCAGGCAGCATGAAGATCCAAACGTCATAATTACAATCTACTGCCTCATAAATATATTTATAGATCATAAGAAAACAATTTGCAATCAGGTTCCGGCCTAGGCCGCTCGACGTGGAGCAAGGCAGACCACCACCACAGTGGCTGATTAGGCACGTAGCGGGTGGGTATGATCAGCCCTTAGGGTGACCTCGGAGAGCCGGGCGAACGGTTGGCGGAGTCGAAGGGAAGTGCAAGTTAATGCTCGCGATGCACGGGCAAAGATTGGCCACCGCGAGCAAGGGGCAATGCCGAGGTGCCTGCGCCGAATGGCCAGTTGATTGTGCGGGGCTGCAGCCGCGCACTGGAGACCCTGGCACCGAGAATGCGTCAACCATGCCTCCCGCTCGTGGGAGAGAGGCCAGTTGTAGTCGGCAATGAACGAAAAAGACCAGCCGCAAGGACTGGTCTTTTGTGAGATGGGGCGCTAGATGTCGGGGCGGTGCGCGCTAGGCTAGCAACTCCTGCGGAAGTGCCGCCACAAACGAAGCGAAGCCTTGCATGCCGAGACCAGGACTAAGGTGCCTAACCATAGCAGCGTAGGCGGCAGCGGCATCCCGTGCGCATACCGCGCTGACGATGTCGCCGTGCTGGGCCCATGAGGCAGGCAGTTGGCCCACGGCGGCAAAAGCATGCTGTCGATAGGCGCCGGTGCGAGCGCGTATGCGCAGAATTTCCTCGCGCAGGAATGGGTTGCGGGATCCCGCATAGAGGATTTCATGAAAGGCCAGGTTGGCCTGGCGCCAGCCTTCGCGATCGTTACCGTGCACCACCTCGGTGGCGGCCTCGTGCACGGCCATGAGTTCCTGGCGCTCCTTCTCGGTCATGCGCTCGCATGCAAGGCGCGCGCACAATCCTTCCATTTCGGCAAGCAATTCCCACAGCGCCAGCAGTTGCTGCAGGCTCATCTTTGTCACGGACATGCCGCCCCGCGGATGACTGGTCAGTAGCCCTTGCGCCTGCAGTTGCAGCATGGCTTCTCGCAGCGGAGTGCGCGAGACCTTGTATCGGCGCATCAGCTCCGCCTCATCAATCGGAGTACCCGGCAGCTGTGCACCCGTACGGATGCTATCTTCAATGGCTTGCCTTATGCGTTCCGCAACCTTCAAGTCGTTGTCCTCACTCGTGCTATCGTCTGGAAAATATTCTTCAGTCGGCAAAATATATCAAAGCCCTCTGCCGAGGTGCACAAAGGACTTATCGAAGTCCATCAACGCAGCTCGCCGATCGCCAGATCGACTAGGCTTCGAACATCCGCCAGACCTTCTAGGTTCGTCAACGTATCTAAGAGGTCATCGCGCCGGCCGGGTGCGAATTGCACCGGCGCGGAGTCAAGGCAGGCGTGAAACTTGGCAACCTGGCCGGCTAGCGAAAATGGTCTGTCGGGATGACCGAGCAGGGTGGGAAGAGCGATGGACAAGGTGCGGCCGTCCGTCAGCATGACCTCTACCGATTGTGGGCCGAGGGCATTCTCGCCGGCGTTGTCATCGACCAGGACCTCTACGCGCTGCGCGAGCGCAAGGCGGTCTGGGCTTTCCAGGGCCGGCGGATCGAAATCGCTTAGGCTTACCGCACCGGTCTGGAGCGCGGCGGCAACGGTGTAGGGCAGGCAGAGCTTGGCATAGCCAACGTCCATGCCGGCGAGCGCGGGCCGGCCAACGAGACGCTGCACCAGCGGAGGTACACGCACGTGGACGCGCTCGACATCCCTGGCGCCAAAGCCTTGCTCCTCCCTCAGCAACAGTACGCCCTCGATGCCGCCGTGACAGGCTCGCCCTGTCGGGAACGGCTTGTGACTCATGCGCGCAATCTGGAAGACTTCGCCCAGGTTCCGGCTTTCCGCGTGCCAGTTTGCTTGCCCGTCAAACAAGGCAAAGTAGCCATATGGACCTTCCAATATGTCCTTTGGACCGACAAAGCCTGCGGCGGCCAGTTCGAATGCCGTCATGGCAGCTCGGGCATTCAGCCCAACTTGCAGAGCCACAGTGGGGGTGCCCTCGATATGCGCCTGCATGGTGCCGGACAGATGGCTGTACATGATGCCCAGCGCATTGTGCAGCGTTGTCCGATCGAGCCCGGCCAGCTTGCCTAGTGCGGCGGTGGCACCAAGTGCCCCGCACATGGCCGGCCGGAAGAATCGCATGGGTGCACCTTGCGCCATGCCAACGAAGGCGGCGACATCAACACCTACGGCCAACGCAGCAATCAAGTCTCGCCCCGTTGCGCCCCCTTTGCGTTCGGCAAGCGCGAGCAAGGCCGGCAGGATACTCGCCAGCGTATGCACGACGGCACGATCGTGCACGCAATCGAACTCCTGGTTGTGGACCTGGTAGGCATTGACCATCACCGCCGATGGTGCGGGCAGCCACTCGCCCGTCCCCAGCACGCGGGCATGCCGCTCCCCTCCCCATCCCAACGCCACGCCCTTGACCATCGCGTTGCATGGGTGGCGCGCGCCGGAAATGCCAACGGCAACACTATCCAGAATGAAAGTCTTCGCGGCGGCCACGGCTTCGGCTGGCAAGTCCTCATACCCGACGGAGAAGACATGCTCGATCAACGCGTCGATTGCGCTTGTGCTTTTCCTCGCCCTGCCTCGCTCCATAGTCCAGTCCCCTTGATGACCGTCCGCTCTCAGCCGCTCTGATGCTACAAGTAGTGTAGTATAAAAATACTTTCATTATTCATAAATATTTTTTCTGAAGTGAATAATGAGACACAAATTAATCGGCAATCCCAGAGGAGCCGACACGCGTTTCCGTGGTCGTAGGCTGAAACCCCACGATGAGAGCGAAAAAACTGAGCGGGCGGCGGCGATCCGCTGGATCCAAGCGGCGATGGCCGACTTGGGCTGCGCATGGAGGAGCTGACAGCAGCAGGGTGCCTCGATCCGCAGCCCCCTCCGGCACCCGCGCCAGCGCCGGTGTGCTACCGGAACGCTACGGGGCAGAGTTGGGACCGGCAGGGCGGCATGCACGACTGGCTGCGGCGGGGGGTCAATGCGCGGCATAGAACGGAGTTGTCCAAGTCGGGTAGCGCTGCCAGGAAGTTGGCCCATTGGCAAGTACAGGGGGCTACGCTCATATTTGGCAAGCCTCCATAGCTTCGCGGTAGGGCCGGCCCGCGAACAGCTTTTCAGCCGCCTCCGGTACCCAAACTGCCGGGGCTTGGGCTTTCTTATGGTTCAAATGAGTATAAAAGGGCAGAATTCCCTCTTTGAAGGCATGCGGCTCCATGAAACGGAAACTAGGATTTCGCCATATCGAGACGGTCCACGCGATCGTGCTGACGGGGTCGGTGACAGGGGCGGCAGCGCGCCTGCATCTCACACAGCCGGCGATCAGCAACATCTTGCGGGACGCCGAAGAGCGCCTTGGCTTTGTGCTATTTGAGAGGCGCGGCGGACGTTTGTTACCGACACCCAGCGCAGATCAGTTGTTTGAGGAAATCGAGCGTTCCTTTATCGGGCTGGACTCAATTAATGCGTGCTGCGAACGCATTCAACGCAACCAGCTAAGGCATCTGTCGGTTGCCTGCACCCCAGCCTTTGCTGCCGCCGTATTCCCGAGGCTGGCAGCCGCTTATATGCACCGCTCCGCGGATGTATTCCTGTCAGTCCATTCTAGGGACGCGCATCATGTCGCCGCCTTGATTAGTTCCCGAAAGGCCGACATTGGCTTCGCACTTGAGGTGCCGCCGGTGCCTGGCGTGGAGAGCGCGGTGATCGCCGAATTACCGATACTTTGCTACCTGCCGCCCGGCCACCCGCTTGCACGACAGGATGAAGTTACCCCGGAGCAATTGCTCGGCGAGCCGATGATTTCCCTATCGAGTATCGAGGGTATCGAGGAACTGGTGGGGGCCGCGTTTGGAGACTGCGGGGCTACTCCGGTGTCGGTGGCGGAATGCCCGGCTGCCATCGCGGCCTGCGGCATGGTGGCGGGAGGGATTGGATTTACCCTGTTTGATTGTCTGCCCCGCACAAATCTATGATCCCGCTCGCCTGAGCGTGAGGCGGTTCGCGGCGTCGCGCCGGTTGACGTACCGGGCATACTGGCCAAAATCCAAAACAGCGGATTTCGATCCCCAGCCGCTGGTCACGCTGGCGCGCGACATCATGGCAGAGATGGCGGCCAAGGACTTCTAGCGGAAGCGCGCCAGTCCATAGGGGGCAGGGTCTAATGGGGCGGGGCCGCCGGTAATGAGGTGTGTGATTAGCCGCCCGGTCATGGGCGCTCCTGTCAATCCGGTATGACCGTGACCGCTCGCAATGTAAAGTCCCGGGTGATTGGGTGCCTCGTCGATGATTGGCACGCTGTCTGGCGAAGAGGGACGAAGCCCAAACCATGTGCTGGCGCCGCTGGTAGCAATGCCTGGGAATAGACTCTGAGCAGTAGCGAGGATCGCATCCGCCCGCCTTTCGTCGGGCGGATGCCTCAGGCCTGCGATTTCTACGGTGCCTGCAAAACGCAGGCCGCCGTCCATCGGGGTCACAGCAACGGCCTTGTCCTTGTAAATGAAGGGACAGGGAACCGTGACGCCGGGATCGGGGAGTTGCACATGGTAGCCGCGCTCCGCTTCGAGAGGCAGGCGGATACCGAGCGGTCGCAACAGCTCTCCGGAAAAGGCGCCGGCGGCCACGACCACGCGCTCCGCACGGTCGTCACCAAGATTACTCCACAGCCGGAATCCGGTGCCATCCGCTTGCAGCTTCACAATACGCCGCTGCAGGATGCGCCCCCCTCTCGCTCGAACTGGGCGGCCAGCGCGCCAGTCAGGCGCTGCGGATCTACGGTGTGCGCGTGCTTGGGGAAGCATATGCCGCCGCGCACGTGGCCAGCCAGGCTCGGCATCATCTCCCGGAACCGTGCCTCGCTTAGACTTTCGTACTTAACGTCCTGCTGCCGGCGCAATTCATCCACAAGCCGGTCGGCCCGAGATCGGCCCTTGCTGGCAGACCACAGATGCAGTTGCCCGCCGGGCCTGATCAGTTCGTCACAGCCGTTCTTACCTAGTAACTCGCGATAGGCCTCTAAGGCCGGCGCGTGCAGAGCACGTAGTGCGCGTGACGCCTGAATCACGCGTTTGCCAGGTGCGGTGGATGGGTCCTGGCCATGCCGGATGTCAAAAGTCGAATTCAGAACATGGTTGCTGGCGCGCAGCCATGCAAACAGCCATGGCGCGGCTCGTATCCCTGTTCGCTTAACCCGGCATTGCCGAATGACGCACCGCCCCCGGGGGCGAGCGTATCGTAGATGGCATTCGAATTCACGAGGCGTTCGGGAGCCGATAATCCCAGCGGTCCTCTTGTAATCCTCATCGGTCTCTGTACCGGGCTGTGGCTGCGGCGCGCAGGCTGCAAGGGAATACTGGGCTCCCATCGTCCAATCCGTGGGCTTCAAAGGCGACTGAGACTGCGAGGGAAACGACCACCAACCGCTTCTGTTGCTGAGTGACCTCCGCCGGTGTCGAACCGGCCAGGGGCTCGTATCCAATCGATGCTGCTCTACAAACACGCCGAGCCCATCGACGGCCGAACCGATTTGATTGCCGACCAAGTTGGTCACCATCGCCGGGCCTCCCTGGAACGGCACGATGGAGATGTGCCGCGTTGCGCTGCGGACAATGCGTCCAAGCTGGCCAATGACCGGGTCCCGCAGCGGCCGAACTGTCTGGAATGCGGGTTCCGGTGCTCCCGCATTCCACCACTGTCCTCCAACTCCGGGGACATCACGGCGGCGGCGGGGCGGGGGGCACGGTCACTGAGCTGTGTCGCCTCGCTTCTTGAATGCCGCCACCACCCTTTCGTTCAGGCCTAACCGGTAGAGTGTCGCGCCCACTTGGATCAACAAGGCCCGCTCTTTCCCCGCGATCGCTGGATCGGCCAACAGCACCGCCAAGCCGGCAATTGCGTCGTCGACCTCCAATTCCGTCGCGTCATCCAGGGCGAGGCGCTCGAAATCTCGTATCACGTCATCTGGGTCCATCGTGGCTCCATGTGGCTTCGTGCGCCAGTTTAGCCGACGAGGTGGTCGGAGCGATCCGCTGAATTCAGGCCCAGATGGCGGACCGGCGGGCTGCGTCGATTCGCCGCCAACACCTCCTGCAGTCTGCTACCGCAACGGCGAGGGGGCTGAGTTGGGACGGACAAGGCGAGATCTGTCTGGCTGCGGCGGGCGGTCAATGCGGGGCAGAACGTGTAGTTTTCCGGGGCGAGAGCAGGAGGATAGGGCCCGGGTGTTGCGAGGTCAGGGCCGCATCTTTATCTTTCGGGAGCAGGGCTGGCAGATATCACATCCACCTGACACAGCTCGTGGCGAGCGCCGAGCGTGGACCTGGATGCGGCGGTGCGAATTGGGATGAATGCGAGCAAATATCCGCTGCAGACGCTCGACTCCTGACTGTCCGGACTATCATCACGTTTGCTGGTCCCTGGCCGCCTTTGCCCCGAGGCCGGACACGGCCTGAAAAATTGCCATCATTACGTATGCTCATGAGTTCCCTCCCTGAAGCGCTGAACAATTTGACCGTAGACGATCTGAAATCGCTGATGCGCTGGCTTCCGGAGGCGTCACGCATCGGAAAGAAGGGTGTGCTGGTTGAAGAGGTCCTGCGGAACCTTGCCGGCGACAGGCTGTGCGCGCTGTGGGAAGGCCTGGACGAGACCCAACGTCTGGCGGTGGCAGAGGCCACGTATGCCGAGGATGGCTGCTTTAACGCCATGCGGTTCCGAGCGAAGTATGGGCGTTTGCCGAACTTTTTTGTCCGCGACGAGCAGCGCCGACACCAACACTCTGGGCCGCCCACGGCGTTGTGCCTGTTTCTGTACTATCAGAACGGATGGCGCTGCGTGCCTGCCGATCTGAAGGAGCGGCTCATGGCATTCGTGCCGGCGCCCGAGCCTGTCCGGCTGGACACGACCGCTACGCTTCCCGACATGCACGGTGAAAGCCCGTTGACGGTGCGGCTGTGCGAGCGCGATGCCCTGGCGGATCTACCGGTGCTGCTGCGCCTGGTGGATCAGGGAAAGATTCAGGTCAGCGAGAAGACATCGCTGCCGGGCACGGCGACGCTGCGTTTGTTGTGCGGGCAACTGTCCGGTAGCGACTACTACGCCTACCACGCGCCGAATCCCACCGATCAGGAGATTGGTCCGATCAAGGCATTCTCTTGGCCGATACTGCTTCAGGCAGCCGGACTTGTACAATGCAACGCCAGCAAGCTGGCGCTGAGCAAGGCAGGACTGAAAGCCCTGACGGCGCCCACGGCTGACGTGCTTGGCACAATCTGGCGAAAATGGCTGAAGGCGACGCTGCTGGATGAATTCAGCCGCATCGATGTCATCAAGGGGCAAAAGGCCAAGGGCGGTGCGATGGCTGCCGTGGCGCCGCGCCGCGCGGCGATCACCGAATTGCTGCAGCGTTGCCCGCCCGGCGAGTGGGTCAGCATCGACGCGTTTTCCCGCTTCATGGTGGCAACCGGGCGTACTTTCGACGTGGCCCGCGACCCTTGGAGTCTTTACATCTGCGAGCCGGATTACGGCAGCCTGGGACACAGTGGCTACCATGACTGGGACATCCTGCAGTTGCGCTACATACTCTGCTTCCTGCTCGAGTATGCGGCGCCACTTGGCATCATCGACGTCGCATACACCGAACCGGCGGGGGCTCGGCCTAATTTTCGCGACATGTGGGGAACGGATGAACTCCAGTTCCTCAGCCGCTACGATGGGCTGGCCTATTTTCGCGTGACCTCGTTGGGCGCCTATTGCCTTGGCGCCAGCGCCCATTACACGCCGGCGCCGGTTCGGTCCAGCGTTAGGCTGTCTATCATGCCCGGCATGCAGATCAAGGTCATCGGGGACGGTCTTTCGGCGGAAGAATCCCTGGTTCTGGACATGTGGGCGACAGAAGAGGTGGACATGCTCTGGCGGCTTGACCTTCAGAAGGCCATCGTAGCGGTCGAGAGGGGGCATGACATCGCTGAACTTCGCGAATTCCTGCAGGCCCGGGACGACCAGCCGCTGCCAGATACGGTGGAATCCTTCATCAAGAGCACCGGCAAGCAGGGCAAGGCGCTGAAAGTCGCGGGGACCACGCTGCTGATTGATTGCCATGACGCGCAAATGGCAGCCATGCTGGCCACTCGCAAGGAGACCGCCCGTCTGTGCCTGCGCGCCGGTGATAGGCATGTGGTCGTGCGGCTCGAGGATGAAGAGAAATTTCGGACACATATTCGCGCGTTGGGCTATGGGATGATGGCCTGAGGTTTGCACAGGTCGGCTGTGCCATGCCAGGGGTGGCCGCCGGCGGTGAGGGCTAATGGAATAGTTCAAGTTTCGTCATTCCCCGGAACATACCGGGTCACCGACTATCGACCGCGGGCACACCTGCATGACTTATATTTAACATAATGCGGTGCTCGGCAGGCACAACAACAAGGCGCAACCGGGGGCGCGCCGGTAGCAGACGGTAATGGTGAATCCCTGAAGCGGGTCGCGCATGGCAGCGCAGCGAGGGGGTGGTATCGTACGCGTTTGGTCGCTGCGTCGGTGGTACGCAGGTGCAACGACAGAGTATTGAGAGGGGACATCAGCCGCCATGGTGGATTCGGCTTATCCGCAGTTCTTTCGTCCGCTGACGCTGAAGAGGCGCCGGCTGATCGCGGCTTGCATCCGCGCATTCTATGCGCGGCTTTATGGTTCCCATGCCGACTACCGTTCCATCCTCGGGCGCGAGGACTTGCGTGACCTGTTTGTTCAGACCATGCAGTCTGCCACGCTGCCGGCCGACCCTGCCGGGGAAGATGGCGAAGATGGATTCACCGCCGGTGACCTTGCCGACGACCAGAAGCTGGCAAGCGCCATCGTGCGCCTTCTAGTCGCGGATGGCTGGCTCGAAACCGCCGAGGATCGCGTCAGACTGGTTACCGCCTATCGCTTCACCCGCGCCGGCAAGATCTTCGCTCAGGCGCTGACGCTGGCCGACCGCCCACGCGAACGGACCCGTCAGCGCAACATGCGCTCCTGCAAGAATGCACTGAGCGCCTTCATCGAGCGCCGCGACGTGGAAGACCTGCTCGACGCCTACGAGTATGCTGATCGGGTCATCGCCGACCTCTCCGAGGACATCGAACTCTTCTATGACCTGGCCCGCAAGATATTGCTCGATGCGCATGTGCAGGGAAATTGGGATGGGTTCATTGAGTTCGTAGAGCGACGTTTTCGTGATGAGTTCTCGCCCCGGCTGGTCTATGACAATGCCGAGCGCCACCGGCTGGACATCGGGGCACTGATCGAACGTCTTAACGAGTTGAGCGCGGCCGAGATGCAGGCCATTGACGATGACCTGGCCAACCACGCGGCGTGGGCCGCGCAGTCCGCGCCGGACGGGGCTATCTTGAGATGGATGCTTGATCGGATCGACGAGATGGTGACTGCGGCCTGTCGGACGAAGCAGCCGGAATTGTTCCGGGCCATGGAAAGCTATGTCCGCCGCCATGTGGTCTTGTTGTCGCAGAGCCTGTTCATGGGGGCATCGGGCAGCGGGGCGGCATTGTCCGCCCTGATCCGCCGGCTGGGGGAGATGCCAGAGCGGGAGCAGGGCGCGTGGCTGGAGCGGCAGGGGGCCGCGCTCGCACCGGTAAGCGTGGCACTATACGATCCCGCCGCGGTACAGCCGAGAAAGGCCGGCGAGCGTAACCGGGCACAGGCCGTGAGCATTGTTCCGGAGATCACGCAGGAAGAGCGTTTGCGTCAGTTCGTACGGCAAGCGGAAGAGCGGGCCTTCTCCCTGTCGCATCACGACGTCGTGGATTACCTGCTCGGTTCCATGCGTGGCACGGGTGCGCTGCGCCTGTCCGAGTTGCCGGTCGACGATGCCATCCAGGCGTTGTCGTTGTTGCGGGCCGTCGAGGCGGCACGGGACCATGAGGGACTGGACGTGGAGCGGCTAGACGCCGAGCCGCTGGACAATGCCATCATGTCGGGCACCGACTATGCAATCAGGAGGCGACACATCGGCCATGGATGAAATTACGATTGGCCAACTGGTGGAAGCGGAACTGAAGGCGGCGGGCGTCAGGCCGGAGGCGTTCCGGCAGATTCTCGGCCGCCTGTTCGGGCTGTCCATCCTGCATCGGGAGGACAGCGCCATCGAGCGTCAGCTCTACGACGACGCTGTGCGTATCGAGGGCCTGCTCAATGCGTACTTCGACGTGGGCGGGTTCCGGCTGCTGCACGAGCGGCATCAGAGTTATTTTCGGCTTTACCCGCCGGGGGCGCGCGTGCCTGGACTGCCCGCCGAGGACGATGCTATCGCGGTGGACGCCGTGCGGGCGAAGCTCTCCGCCGATTTCGTGGCATGCTGCCTGGTGCTGCGCTTGCTGTACAACGAAAGCCTGCGGCAAGGCTCGATCAACGAGCGCAACGAGGCGCTCGTCACCGTGGAATACCTGAATGCCACGCTGACCGCGCAGGCGCGCCGCTCACTGCCGGCCAAGACTGCACGGGAGAAGCTCTTCGCCGACCTGAAGCGTGCCCGCCTGATCGACTACCGGGCCGATTCCGAGGTGGAAGATGCCGACGCTCTGGTGGCCATTCGTGGAACGATCCTGCAGTTCGTGACGGATTCCGCCATCGATGCCCTGCTGGTCGAAACACGGACGCCCGTGTCGGCCGTCACGTCGCCGGAGCCTGACGATGAAGCTTGAGAAGCTCATCCTGGTCAACTGGGGTTTCGTGGTGTCCCGGGAATACCCCTTTGGTCACACCACCTTGCTGTCGGGTTCGACCGGCGTTGGGAAGTCCTCTTTCCAGGACGCGATCCAGCTGGTCATGACCGGAGGCAAGCAGCACATCAACGTTTTCAACTCCGCGCAGGACGAGAGCGGCGCCTCGCGCGCCGGCGGCAAGGTGAGGCGGACGCTGGCGTCGTATGCGGTAGGCATGCGCGACAATCTCTGCGTCCGGCCGTATGGGTCACATACCTATGTCGTCGCAGTCTTTGCGCCCGATGACGGGGAGTCCGCCGAGCCATTCACCGCCGTGGTGGCCGTGGAAGCCGCCGTGTCCGGTACGCGCGAACAAGGTCGAAGCGTCGACGTGGCGCGCAAGCTCTACTTTGTGCTGCCCGGCAGCCGCGCGATGGAGGCGGATTTCATCGAGTCGCGCAAGGGCAATTCGATTACGGCGGTAAAGGTCGAGGATATCTACCATCGGCTGCGCCAGCGCTATCCGCGCGTCCTGCCGTTCGAGAACAGCATCGAAGACTATCTGTGCAAGCTCTATGCCGAGTTTCGCGGTGGCGGCAAGACGCTGGTCGGGCCGCGTGAGGCCGAAGCAGCGGCACGTGCTTTCGTCCAGTCCATTGCCCGCAAGACCGTCGGCTCGGTGGACGAGCTGATTCGGGAGCAAGTGCTGGCCGAGCCTGATTTCTCCGATCAGATCGGGCATATCGCTTCGCTCATGCAAAACGTGCAGCGTCTGCGCAAGATCGCCACCGAATTACTGGCATGCCGGGAGCGGCTGGGCGTGCTGAAGGCACACGCGGATGCGTTCCTTGCTGCGTTCGAAGAGGCCATGGAGGCCGAACTGGGCGAAGCGCTGCGCCGGCAGCAGGATGTCGAGGAGGAAATCCAAAGACTGGAGGCCTGCCGGCGCCGCGCCTTGGCCGATGTCGAAAAGCAGCAGGCGCTTGCCGACCGGCATGCACAGGCGCTAAAGCGCGCCACGGAGTTGCACGGCACTGCCAAGGGGCGGCTCAATGGCAATCCGGTGGCGCAGGATCGTGAGCGGCTCAGCCGCGAGATGGCCGCCGCCACCGATGATCGATCCCGAATCGCGCTGGACGTCCTGGCCGCCCTGACGGGCTTGCGCGGCGTGCTGGACGAACTGGCTGCCCTGGCTAAACTGCCTGCAGGGCCGGCCTGCGCCTACGCAGCCCATGTAGAACGGCTGGTTGTCGAGGCCGCGGCGATCGATGCCGCCGACGGCCACGCCGCCGCGCGTGAACTGGCGGCGATGCTGACAGGCGCGCAGATCGACCCGGCGAGCCTGCGGCGCGACCGGTTTGCCAGGCTGGATGCCGCCCTGGCCCCTGTTGCGCAGCAGCTGCACGGTGCCGACGGCCTGTATGGGGCAGTAGTACAGGAGCAGACGCGAGAGTCAGATCGCGCGGCCGCCCTGCAAGGGGAAATCGATGACCTGAAGCGGCGTCGGCAAGGGCTGGAAGATGGCCACTTTGACTTGCCGGCGCATGTGGAGGCCGCGGTCCGATATCTCGAAGCCCAGATGCCGGGCGCCCGTCCCAGGGTGCTTTGCAACCTCGTCCAGCCGCGGGAGGGCTCACGTTGGCAAAACGCCATCGAAGGGCTTTTGGGCGGCAACCGCTTCGTGATCCTGGTGGACGCGCAGTACGAGGGGAGCGCCATCCGGGCGCTGCGGCATGAGATGCCAGCGACTAGGCAAGGGCGAGAGGCTTCCGTGGTACAGGGCGAACTGGCCAAGCGGCGGGCGGAAAATCAGGCGCTGTCGCCCGATGCCGTGCTGCAGGAGCTGGTGATCGCTGATGAGACTGCGCGCGCTTATCTGATTGCAAGCTACGGGCGTTATGTCAAGGTAGCGGATGCGCAGGCGCTGCGCGGCGCGCCACAGGCACTGACCGTGGACGGCATGGCCAGCGGCGGGTTCAAGATGTTTTCGTCATGGGTGGAGGACGGCGAACTTGCCTTCGGTGCAGAGGCTCGGCGCAAGCGCGTGGTGAGGCTTTCCCGTGAGATCGACGAAAAGACGCGGGAAAGGGACGCACATCGCGCAAGCGCCACGGAGTTGGCTGCATGGGGTGCCCGTCTGCTCGGCCTGAAGCTTGTGCCTGTCGCACCAATGCTGGACAAGCTGGGTGAGACGCAGCGTGAATTGAGCAGTCTCGCGGCGCAGCTCGCCAGCCTGGATGACGCCGATCTTATCGTGCTGGAACGCCGCGTGGCGCGTGCAGAGCAGCTATTGGGCGGCCACCACCGCTTATCCAATACCGCATCGCGCTTAGCGGGCGAAGCGGAGGGGCAAGCGCGTGGCTTTGAGGCGAACATCGCTGACGCCGAGGCTAAGCTTGCTGGGTGCCAGGACGGCGTGAGACAGGTCAACGCTCGCGTGGCTGAACTGATCCGGCTCAATCCGCATTTTGACCCCATCCGGCTGGATCAGCGCGCCCGGGATGCAGCCAGGGAGCAGACTTCCGCGTCCTTCGATGGACGGCGGCGCCAGCAGGCCGGCCTCTACCGCCAGGAGCGCGAGGCATTCGAGCGGAAGCTGGAGGCACACAACCTATTGTCTTCCTCGTTCGATGAGCGGGTCGACTTTCAGCCTTGCCAGTCGACCCAGGAGGAGTACGAGTGGCATGCCTATGGCGGCGTGCCCGCCGCCCGGCGGCAGATCTCGGCCATGCTCGAACGGCTCGACCAAGTGCGCATTCTCAATAACACCAGCGAGCTTCGCGGCGCCGAGAAGAACTTCAACAATACCTTCAGTACGCATTTTGCGCTGGCCGTACGCACCGCGGTGGAGCAGGGCATCGATCCGCTCAAGCGGCTCAATGAAAAACTCAAACGCCTGGCATTCGGCGAAGACCGTTTCGAGATCGAATATGGGCAGATGGTCAAGGAGTACAAGAAGTACTTCGACCTGTTCCAGGAACTGAACCGGCTGGCCGAGACGCAAACGCCGGTGGATCTGTTCTCGGCGGCCGAAGGCGTGCTGTCTGCCGACAGCGTCGTGGCGCTGGACGACATCAAGCTGCTATTGCTCGACACCAACCGCGACCACGCGTTGCGACGACTGAAGGACATAGCGGACTACCGCAACTATCGGCAGTATGACATCCGCAAGTATTCGGAAGATGGACGCGAGGCGTCCTTGGCGAGAATGGCGACGTTCTCGGGCGGCGAGCTAATGACGCCGGCCTATCTCGTACGGGCCGCGGTGCTGGCCCAGGCATTTCGCCAGTTCGAGAAGACGCCGAGCCTGAAGCTCATGATGATTGACGAAGCCTTCGACAAGATGGACGAGGGCCGCACCGCTGCCGTGATGCGCTATCTCAATGAGAACCTTGGCCTGCAACTGGTGGTTGCCATGCCGTCCCGCGCATCAGGCCCCCTGCTCGAGTTATTCAGTTTCGAGCATCGTTTTTCCCTGATGAAGGTTGAGGGTCTGGCAGGGGAACTTGATAAAATTACAGAGGTGGACAGCTCCCTGTTGAAGGCCGACCGGCTGCATGCCCTCTGGACTGAACGCCGGGAGGCTGTGCGGCGTGAAGCGGCATGGCAGTTCGACTTGCAGGAGGCACGCAAGCAGTTGCTCTCGGACATGGGGACATGAGCGTCGACGGCATTCCGGGGAGCCGGCCGGCTGCCCTCACCGCGTTGCTGAATGCACTGGTGGACCGCATCGAGGCGAAGCCGTTTGCCGAGAGGCGCCGCGATATCAGCTTCCCGTTGAGTGCCGGGACGTGGCCGGACTTTTTCGCGATCGCCCTGCACGGGGAACGTATGTTCGTGTGGCGCGCCCTCGAAGCGCTGCAGACGCAGCCCGGGTTGGCGCTGGTGCTAGACCAGCGTCGCGGCCAGCGGGATCTTGATATCTGGGAGCGTTCACCGAAGCTCGTCATTGCTGCGCAAGCGGAAGCGTTTCTTCGCGATGAGACGGGGCGCCAGCCCAGTGCCTTGGTCGCCTGGATGGCTCAGTGGCGGCAGGCTGTGCCGGCGCGCTTCAGCAACGCGGCGTTGTGCGAGCGGCTGCTGTCTCGTCCGATCCTCATCCTGCCACGTTCACCTGAGCAGGTACTGGAGCGTCTCGCGGGCATTCCGGCGCTTGTGGGCGAGAGCCTCATGCTCCATGAGGTGGCAAGTCGGCAGTTCTGGGGCTTGTCTAAAATTCTCAACGGCCAGCAGGAAGCCATTGCTCTGTTGCTTGACACGGATGTCTGCCCCTTTTCGGACAAGCCGGTACAACTTCTGGTAGCCGCCCGTACAGCCGATCCTGCCGCCCCGATTCTGTTTGTGGAAAACGCTGCAACATTTGAAGCGATGGCGGCAGGGAGGCTGAGTGCCGCCGAAGGCTTTGTCCTGATATACGCATCCGGATACAAGGCGAGCGCGAGGCGGCTGCGCCAGCAGGGTGGCAGCTCGGTTTATTTTGCCCCGGGCGTGTTTGAGCGGAATGCGGCATTGGGGCTTAGCGTTCTTGCATGGCTGCATGGGACCGACGTCACGCGCCCTGTTCATTTCTGGGGCGACCTGGATTTTGCTGGGATGGCTATTCTCAAGGAGTTGCGTGTGGTATTCCCAGGCGCGCAAGCGTGGAAGGCTGGCTACGAGGCGCTGCTCGCACGCCTGCTCGCCGAGGAGTCCCACGCGCCGGATGAAGCAAGGAAGTCGGGGCAGACCGATCCTGGCCTCACCGGTTGCCGTTATGCGGATGAAGTGCTGCTCCCAGCGCTACGTAGGCTGGGCCGATTTGTCGACCAGGAAAGTCTGTAGCATCTTGACTAATCCCCACGCCAGACACCTACGTGAAAGCCTGCCTTGAAACGCTGGCTCTGCCGCGCACGTCGATACGGCCCGATAACGTTGTGCTTATCGAGTCGTCAGCCAAACTGTCAATGATTGGTTGCGACAGATCCGGGCGTAGACTGGTCGTCGCAGATTGTTCACGAGAGGAGGACGGCCACGCTTGCGGCATTGATCAGGGCACTGCATAGCGCCAAGTGGCACTTCTGACACGGCTGCCCCTATCCGGCGTTGCATCGATTGGAAAGCCTGAGGTGGGATCTGACGCTGAGGCCAGCCCCGAAGAAGCCAAACTCCTCGGCAAACTGGAGGAGTTCATCGTCTACCTGGACAACAACCGGCACTTCATCGTGAATAACGGTAACCGCCATAGGCATGGGGAGCCCACTGCATCGGGGTGCGTCGAGTCGGCCGTCAACCAGGTAGTCAGCAAGTGGTTCGTCAAACGCCAACATGCCGCTTAGTCAGCCCTCGTTTTGGCGCGGTCTCCTGATCTGATTCGGTGCCGATCGGCTCGGTCTCAGAGGAAGAGGATAGCTGATTGTACGAAACTTGCAGATGTACGCGGAACGCGTACATTATGTGCAGCTTGAAGCACTTAACATGCGATATTTGCCGCTTGTCCACGTAACGCGTACACTGCATGGAAATCGTACAGCAAGCGTATGCAGAACCCTTATCACAGCGAATTGGAGAGACTTCTTCTGGAAGACGCCGCTCTGGCGTTTGAGCAGACCACCGGCATGCGGGCCGTGTCCGAGGGACCAGTTTCCTCGGGCCCACGCTCGCTGTTGGGCGGACTGATGCACTTTGATCTCGGGCACGGCCGTACATTCACGATGCCGGTCGAAGTGAAAGCCCGCATTGATAGGTTTGCTACCGTTGCTAGGCTCAAGGAAGCTCAGGAGGAACTCGGAGAGCAACTGCTGTTGGTCACGGACTATCTTTCGCCCGAGATGGCCGAAAGCTTGCGAGACAACCAGCTTTCATTCCTCGACACTGCAGGAAATGTCTCGCTGAACCGGCCGGAGGCTTTGCTCTACATCGCCGGCCGTCGCAATCGCGAGCGTAAAAAAACTGCCTTGCCTAGGCGCACCGGCAGCCCCAAACAGCTTGAGGTGCTATACGCACTCATCACGAATCCCACACTCGTGAGTGCGCCGTATCGAGCTATTGCCTCAGTTGCCCAGGTGGCAATCAGCACTGTCAACGTAGCGATTGACGACTTCCTTGAACGCCAACTACTCATCGTGGGCGCAAACGGCAAGCGCCAGTTTGGAGATTGGGATCGCGTGGTAGAAGAGTGGGTGTCTCTCTATCCCATCAAACTAAGGCCAAAACTGGCTTGCCGGCGCTATTCCGCGGATAGATCAGACTGGTGGCAATCCAGCGATATCTCAAAGCACGGTGCAGTTTTCAGTGCCGAAGTCGCAGCGGCAAAGTTGACCCATCATTTGCGACCTCAGCGTGTCATGCTGTACGCTGCCTCAACGTCGCCCAAGCAGTTGATCCTCGAGGCACGTCTGCGCGCTGATCCACAAGGTGAAATCGAGATCGTCCAGGCATTCTGGCCCACGCTTTCTCCGCAGCCGATGGGCGTGCCAGCGGACGTGGCACACCCTATTCTCGTTTATGCGGATCTACTTGATTCCCGCGAATCTCGCAACGTGGACCTAGCCCGAAAAATCAAAGAGGACTATCTTGGCCATCGCCCATACACTCCGACTTGATCGGCCAATTGATGCCACCACAATATCTTTACTCCGCGAAGTGGACCAGATCGCGAGGGCCATGGGAATTGAGTATTTTGTGGGCGGGGCCATGGCGAGGATTGTCATCCTCGAGCACATCTTTGGTGCTCCGCCTGGCCGCGCAACCCTAGACGTGGATATTGGCATCTGTGTTGCTGATTGGGCCTTGCATAACGCATTTAAGCAGAGTCTGACGGCAACTGGACGCTTTCATACAATTCCTAAGAACCCACATAAGCTGATCTATCGTTCTGCCCCTGCGGAGGCAATGCAGCTTGATATCATCCCTTTTGGTAACGTCGAAAATCCTGCGGCCAGCATAGCGTGGCCACCGGATATGGATACGGTCATGAATGTCGCGGGCTTTCGCGAAGCCTCTCAGGCTGCTGTTCCCGTCCAGGTCGACGCTGATCTACTTGTTCCATTTGCGTCGCTTCCCGCAATGGCGATTCTCAAGTTGCTCGCTTGGAGAGATCGTCATCATGAGAGCAAGCGTGATGCAACAGATCTCCTGATTCTTCTGAGCAGCTACGCCGGTGCTGGCAATGAGGATCGACTCTACGGCCAGGAAAGCGGGCTCATGGAGCAGTATGGCTTCGATATCGATCTCGCCGCTGCTGCGCTGCTGGCGAAGGACAGTAGCGCGATTGCGTCGGCAGAGGCGCGTACGCAGATCTGTGAGGTCTTTGACGACGAGGTCAAATACCAATTGCTCTTGGAGCATATGGCCTTCGGTGATCGATTCGCTTTGCGTGATGGCGAATCGGACCCTATGCGGGTTCAAGCACGATTGAATACTTTCCGAGAAATGTTCATCCCACCTATGTAGACGAAGCAAGACTGATCGAATCTGAAGATGTGCGACAACCGGCAGGAGCGCAATAGTGGAGACCGCGCCAAATCGGAGTAGAGGGGACGGGCAGGGCGAGATGCCCGATTGGCTGCGGCGGGCGGTCAATGCGGGGCAGAGCGTCTACTGCGTCGGATAAGGAGAGTGCGCCAAAACAATGGGATGGACGCCCCCAACCAAACGGCATCGATGTGCCACAGTGGAGTTGCATATCACCACTTCACGGAAGGGAGCATCCATCATGAAGGCTACTACCATCGGCATCGATCTGGCGAAGAACGTCTTCCAGGTTCATGGTGTTTCTGAGAACGGCAAGATCGTCTTGAGAAGACAACTCAAACGCCATCAGGTGGCAATATTCTTCGCGAACCTTGCGCCCGCCCTTGTTGGCATGGAAGCGTGCGGCAGTGCACATTACTGGGCCAGGAGGCTACAAGGCATGGGGCACACGGTCCGCCTAATGGCACCGCAGTTCGTCAAGCCCTATGTCAAGACCAACAAGCACGATGCCGCCGACGCAGAGGCGATTTGTGAAGCGGTAACCCGTCCCAACATGCGCTTTGTACCGATCAAGAATGTCGAGCAGCAGGCGATGTTGGCCTTGCATCGGGCTCGCCAGAGATTTGTGAGCGCTCGCACCGCGCAGGCCAATCAGATCCGTGGCCTGCTCAGCGAGTATGGATTCGTCCTACCTCAAGGAATCGCCTGCATTGCGGAAAAGGTCCCCGACATCATTGAGGACGGCTCGAACGAGCTACCGGGGACGTTCCGGCAGCTCATACAGCGCTTGATGGCACATCTCAAAGCGCTTCACCAACAGGTATCAGAAATCGATGCAGAGATCAGGGCGTGGCACAGGCAGAGCGACCTATCCTGCAAGCTCGAGAAGATACCAGGTGTCGGCCCCGTGACAGCCACTGCGCTGGTGGCAACTATAGGGGACGCGAAGCACTTCAAGAACGGCCGAGAGTTGGCCGCTTGGCTAGGCCTGGTGCCAAGGCAACACTCAAGCGGTGGAAAGCAAAATCTGCTTGGAATCAGCAAGCGTGGCGACTCCTACTTGCGGACGTTGTTGATTCACTGTGCGCGCTCAGCAATCTTCGCGTCACGACGCAAGGGTATGGAGCAAGGTTGGGTCCACGACGTGGCGCGTCGGCGCAATAGCAACATAGCCGCTGTCGCGCTGGCCAACAAGATCGCTCGAACTGTGTGGGCATTATGGAGGCATGACAGGCAGTACCGACCTGCCTACACTCCTGCGGCTGCAGCAGCGTAGGCAGTTCTCTCATTTAAGGCGTGAAGCGGTATCAGTAGGAGAAGCAGACCACAGATTGCTCAGGCAATCATGAAATGATGGCAACAGCCCCCAAGCACTTCTGAGTGCGGCAAAGCGAGAGGGATCTGGCCAGCGAAACCCATCAGGGACAGCGGCGATGCCGCAGCGAAAGTCCGAATGTACGGTTGCAATCCACCTTCCGGTCATCATTGAACGAGCGCTTGGCAAACTGGGGGCGTCCATGTACGGGGGCTGACGGCCGGACCGCTACCGAGAGGCCAATGAGGCACCTAAAATGCGCGCATGGCTTCCGATGTCCGGTCCGCGCGGTTGGCATTGACGGCTTCCTTCGGCGGGCCGGACACCGGCGCCGCCAGGACGGCTGGTTTGAAGTGATTGTTGGGAAATCCCTGCGGAATCAGGATGGCGGGCATAGTTTTGCCTACGTGCATAAACTGGAGCGCCGACCGGCCGATCGTATGTGGAATTTCCTTCTTCGTGAGGGTGTGCAACCCAGTCAGCCGGTGACCTTTCTGTCGGACGGCGGGGATACCGTACGGTTTGCGCAGCTCGGTTTTGGTGACCGCGGTGAGTACGTTCTCGATTGGTTCCACATCGCCATGCGGGTACAGAACCTCGAACAGATGATCAAGGGCCGGCCGGCATACTGCGACGGCCCGACCAACGCGGCATTGATCAAGGCGCTGCATGGCGCAAAGTGGCACCTGTGGCACGGCTGCCCCTATCCGGCGTTGCGCCGACTGGAAAGCCTGGGCTGGGATCTGGACGCCGAGGCCAGCCCCGAAGAGGCCAAACTCCTCGGCAAGCTCGAGGAGTTCATTGTCTACCTCGACAACAATCGGCACTTCATCGTGAACTACGGTGACCGCTATCGGCATGGGGAGCCCATTGCATCAGGTTTTGTCGAGTCAGCTGTCAACCAGGTGGTCAGCAAGCGATTCGTCAAACGGCAGCAGATGGCCTGGCGGCCTCGGCACGCGCACAACCTGCTACAAATCCGGACTGCTGTGCTCAATGACCAGCTCCGGTCTTACGTTGAACGATGGTATCCGTCCGTCGCCGGAGAAGGGGGCCACCGCCTTGCCGCTTAGTCAGCCCCCGGTTTGGCGCGGTCTCCTAGTTCCACTTCGATTTGCGGAAAGTTCCCCGCCGCAACGGCCCGCGCCGGCGTCATGCGCTGGTCCTGAATCAGTCGCGCCCAATGTCGCAACGGCAGGCCCCGGGCATGCCGCGCACCCCAAGGGATGGTGGGGAAGGTGAACGATGATCTGCGCCGCTGAGCCCTCATTTACGTAATGGAAGCGGCAGCGCAGTCTTGTACCGGACCTGCTTGAGCGCAAAGCTGGAACGGATCTTCTCAATGCCCGATATCGGCGTCAGTTGCTCGAGAATGAATTTCTCCAGCGCGGGAATGTCGCTCACGGCGACTCGTATCAGGTAGTCGCTGTCCCCCGACATCAGATAGCACTCCATGACTTCGTCGTGCTCGGCGATACACCGCTCGAACTCGGAAAGCGACTTCTTGGACTGGGTGGTCAGGCTGATGGAGATGAACACATTGAGGCCCAGGTGCAGCGCCTGTGCTTTGACCAGCGCTACATAGCGCTCGATCACGCCGGCGGTCTCCAGGGCCTTGACACGCGTCAGGCAAGGCGACGGGGATAGGTGGACCCGGCGCGCCAACTCGACATTGGAAAGCGCGCCGTCCTTCTGAAGCTCGTCCAGGATACGGAGATCAATGGCGTCCAGTTTCATGGCGTCAAGACGTTCACAACGCTTCAATCCATGGTTTCTCGCAAGGAGCCACTCGCCTGACGGCACGTGAACGGTGTTTCACCATCCGTACTGCCACCTCAGTTGAAGAGCCAGGGCTCATTCGATCTGCGTCTCGCCTCGTACGATCGGATGCTTTCCGCGCTCTGGAGCGTCAGGGCAATGTCATCCAATCCATGGAGGAGTCGCTGTTTGCGGCTGGCACCCAGCTCGAACGAGATCGCCTTGCCGCGATGCGGCGTGACAATCTGGGCCTGCAGGTCAACATGGAACTTGGTGCCGGGGCTCTCCCCAACCAGCGTGAAAAGCGCATCTATCACATCCGCAGGCAGAACGATGGGCAAAATCCCATTCTTGAAGCAGTTGGCATAGAAGATATCCGCAAAGCTCGGCGCGATCAGAGCCCGGATGCCGTAATCATGCAGCGCCCACGTAGCATGCTCGCGGCTCGATCCACAGCCGAAATTGTCTCTGGCAAGTATGATTTGGGCTTCGGCATAGCAAGGTCGGTTGAGCGGAAAATCCGGATTCTTAGGGCGTTTCGAGGCATCCTGTCCTAGCATGCCACGGTCAAGATAGCGCCATTCATCAAAGAGGTTATCTCCAAATCCGGTGCGGGAGAGGGCCTTCATGAACTGCTTCGGAATGATGGCATCCGTGTCGACGTTAGGCTGATCCAGCGGCACCACGACGGCTTCAAGACATGTGAACGGTTGCATTAGATTTCCTCCCGCGAGATATCGACAAAGTGCCCGGCAATCGCTGCCGCGGCCGCCATGACGGGACTGACAAGATGCGTTCGCCCGCCTGCGCCTTGCCTGCCCTCGAAGTTACGGTTCGAAGTCGACGCGCAACGCTCTCCGGGGTTGAGACGGTCGTCGTTCATGGCGAGGCACATCGAACAACCGGGCTCGCGCCACTCAAAACCGGCAGCCATGAACACGCGGTCCAGGCCCTCGGACTCGGCTTGCGCCTTGACCAGTCCCGACCCCGGAACGACGAGTGCGAGTTGAACGGACGAAGCAATCCGTCGTCCTGCCACGATGGCGGCGGCCGCACGCAGGTCTTCGATCCGGGAATTGGTGCAGGAACCGATGAATGCCTTGTCGATACGAATATCTCGCATGGCAGTGCCGGGCTTCAACCCCATGTAGGCGAGGGCGCGCTCCATGCCAGCTCGCTTGACTGCGTCAGCTTCCTGGGCGGGATCGGGAATTCGCTCATCCGCCGTGACAACCATTTCCGGCGACGTTCCCCAGCTGATCATCGGCCGCAGTTCACTTGCATCGATCTCGACCGTGCGATCGAACACGGCCCCGTTGTCGCTCACCAGCGTGCGCCAGTAGGCAATTGCTGCGTCCCATTGATCCGGGCGAGGAGCATAGGGCCGATCGCGCAAATACTCGATAGTCGTCTCGTCGACACCGATCAGGCCAACGCGAGCACCCGCTTCGATGGCCATATTGCACAACGTCATGCGACCTTCCATCGACAGCGACCTGATTGTGCTGCCGGCAAACTCGATGGCGAAGCCGGTGCCGGCGGCCGTGCCGATGCGACCGATGATGGCGAGGATTAAGTCCTTTGCGGTCACGCCTTGAGGAAGTGCCCCCTCCACCTGAACGAGCATGGTTCGCATAGGACGCATGGCCAGGCATTGCGTGGCAAGAACATGCTCGACTTCGGATGTACCGACACCAAAGGCCATTGTTGCGAATGCCCCGTGCGTGCTCGTGTGCGAATCGCCCGCGACAACGGTCATCCCGGGCAACGTTGCCCCCTGTTCGGGCCCCACCACGTGGATGACTCCTTGCCGGGAACTGTTTATGTCGAATTGCGTGATGCCGAACTCGCGGCAGTTCGTATTGAGCTGCCGAATCTGCTGTCGTGACAGCGGATCCGGGATGCTGTCTATGCTTGTCCGCTCAGCCCTAGTCGTCGGAACGTTGTGATCCACGGTGGCAAGTACGGTTTCTGGCCGCCACGGTTTGCGGTTCGCCAGGCGAAGTCCTTCGAAGGCCTGAGGACTGGTCACCTCGTAGAGCAGATGTCGATCAACGTAAAGCAGTGCCTCACCGTCTTCATTCATGTCGACGAGATGGCTCTGCCAGAGTTTGTCATAAAGGGTACGTGCCGCAAAAGCAGTTTGCATGCAAAAGCCTGTTGTCATGATTTATAAGTTGGCAACTGAATCTTCCGATGCCTTCGCTGCGTGGCCGTGTATCGCCTCTCCATGTCATCAACGTTTCGGCAAGCAATGAACGCTGGAGAGACCGGAAGCCGGATTGCAGGTCGTCGTGAACCGGTAATCCGGGTTCAACCGTGCCTGGTCACTCGATAACCACGTGGACCTGCCTGGCTAGCACCTCGTAGGCGCTCAACTCCGCCTTGATTTGTGCGCTCATCTGCGAGGGTGTGCTGCCGATGGGCTCAGCCCCTAGCTCGAGCAGTTGCCGACGAATGTCAGGAGCCTTTGCCATGCGGTCTATCTCGCCATAGATTTTCTGCACGACCGGCGTGGGCGTCCCCCTGGGAGCAACGATGCCAAACCAGGTTCCGACATCAAAGCCGGGCAGCACGGTTTCCGACAGCGTGGGAACATCGGGCAAAGCGGAGGAGCGCCTTGCCGTAGTCACGGCCAGGGCCCGCGTCTTGCCTGCCTTGACATGCGGCAGAGCAGAGGCAACGGTGTCGAACATCACCTGCACCTGACCCCCAAGCAGATCGGTGACGGCTGGGCCACTGCCCTTGTATGGCACGTGCACAAAGTCAACGGCCGCTCGCTTCTTGAACATCTCGCCGATAAGGTGGTGCGCCGTTCCCGCGCCAGCAGTTCCGTAGTTGAGCTTTCCCGGTTGCGACCTGGCAAGCGAAATGAAGTCCCCGATTGTCCTTGCGGACACGGCAGTGTTCACGACCACCACGTTGGGCACCATTGCGATCACGCCGACCGGTGCGAAGTCGCGCTCGAAGCTATAGGGCAGGGTCTTGTACACCGCTTGGGCGATCGTATGATGAACCGTTCCTAGCAGCAGCGTGTAACCGTCGGCCGGCGACTTGGCGACCATACTCGCACCGATTGTTCCACCCACACCGGGCTTGTTCTCCACTATCACAGGCTGGCCCCAAGCCACTGTCATGCGGTGAGCCAGGAGGCGAGCCAGCACGTCCGTCGTGCCACCGGGCGCGAATGGGACAACAATCTTGATCGGCTTATTTGGATAAACGGGTGCCGGCTGTGCAGTTGCCATGGCGCAAGCCAGGGCTGCCGGTGCAAGGACGAGCAAATTTCGTCGTAGTTTCATCTTTGTCTCCGTTGTTTTCTGGCGCACGTGGATTGAAGCAAGGGAGCGCCCCCACAACGCGAGGGTCGTGGCGAAGATGCACTCCAGCCTGGGGTTGTGGCGCCGTTCGTGAGGGAAGACTCTACCTGCGAGCCGGCAGAATGTGATGCCGATCCAATGGACCACCAAGCAATGCTTCAGCATGTAATGCCGTCCACCGTCAGTGACCGGCTCTGTGTGCCGACAGAGGAGGGGAAGCGGCCGATCCCAGGGCGATCAACTTAGTGGTGGCGGCAACACTCTGTCATTCCTGTGTCCAACGCACCTCGTTGAGATGTCCGCATTCGGTCTCAATGATTTCTCCCGCGTTAAGCAGGCGCATTTCGCGGAAACTGCCGGCGACCAATTGCACGCCCACTGGCAGGCCATCGGCCACACCGGTCGGCACATGAAGCCCCGGCAAGCCGCTTGCCGCCACTGCGATGAGCGGACTTTGCACCCTAAGCAGGGCCTTCATTTCGGCTACGGAGCCGAGGTCGCTGCCCCATGGCAGTGGGGCGTGACATGAGGTCGGCAACAGCGCGAGCGGGTACTGTGCGAATCGTTCGCACCATTCGCGGCGGAAATTGTCCCGATCGGCGATCGCCTGTGCATAGCCCGCCAAGTCGACCTCGGGCGCGCACCGCGCCATGTTATGCACCGAAATGCTGATGTTTGGATCGCCAATGGCATCCGCAGCGGCGATCATCCCGAACTTGCACTCTGTCATGACGATGCGCTGCCAGATGTCAACGCCGCGGTCCAAGTCAGGCATGCTGACGCGTTCCACCTGGTAGCCGGCAGCGGTCAGGGCGGCGGCGGCCTTGCGCAGGGCGTCGAGCACCGGCGGATCCAGCTCGACACCGCGAATCTCGTCAACTAACGCTACACGCACTGGTGCGCGATCGTCGCCGTAGTGCATCCGCGAGTCCACCCACAACGGATCCACGCCACCGCCAGCGGCCATGGCCTCCAACGCCAGCCGCGCGTCCGCGATACTGCGCGCCAACGGTCCTTGGGCAGACATCGCCTGCAAACCGAAGAATCGTTGGGGCGTCGTGGGGTGATGGGCAGGAATCCGGCCGGGCGTCGCACGCAGGCCAACCACGCCGTTGACGTACGCGGGATAGCGAATGGAGCCGGCAATGTCCGTGCCGTGGGCAATCGGGCCCATGCCCGCAGCAACGCAGACGCCAGCGCCGCCGCTTGACCCGCCGGAGGTCACCGACGACATCCATGGATTGGTCGTGCGGCCATGGAGCGTGTTCTCGGTAAACCAGCGGAACGAGTGGGGCGGTGTATTGGTGCGCCCGATGACTATGGCGCCTGCGCGGCGCAGATTGGTCACCACGGCGCTATCGTCTGGCGCAATCCGCGCTTTCCAGAGGGGAGTGCCATTGGTGGTGGCCTCGCCTTGTACATCGACATTCAGCTTGATGGAGACGGGCACGCCCGAGAGCGGCCCCATCGCACGGCCCTGGCTGCGTTGCCGGTCTATGATGGCCGCGCTGGCGAGGGCACGGTCGCGGTCCATGTGGACAATGGCATTGAGGGACGGATTCACACTTTCGATCCGCGCATAGACGCTTTCCACGACCTCCGCGCTGGACACATGGCCAGCATGTATCGCTGCGCTGATTTCCGTGGCGTGCCAGCGCCATGGTTCGCTGGAGGTGGGAAGATGGCACGTGCTCATTGCACGGTCGCTTGGGCTGAAGATTTGTCCTGAATGCGTCATGGAATTCTTTCTGCTGTTGCGGGCCCGGTACGGTGTCCGGTATGGGTGGGCCACGGTGTCGCGCCTAGCGCTTATTGACGGCGGTTGCCGTGGCCGGCCCGTGCGGCAAGTTGCCATGGGACGCCCAGGTGTCGCGGGGGCGCGGTTGTCGATCGATCAGCAGAACCGCGATGAATGCGATGACAGCGGGAACAGCCATCAGGAGGAAATTCAGTCGCAGCGGCAGGGTCATGGCTACAACGAAGCCAAGAATCACTGGTGCCGAGATCGCTCCCAGGCGGCCAACGCCGGACGCCCAACCGATGCCCGTGGTGCGGATCGACAGAGGATAGTACTGGCCGGCGTAAGCGTAGACCACGATCTGCGTGCCGATGGTTGACGCTCCGGCCAGCCACAGCAGGACATACAGCGCCTCAGAAGGTGGCTTGTAGCCGAGCAGGGTAATCGAGATGCCAGCCAGTGCGAACATGCAAAGCAGCACGCGCTTGATGCTATACCGGTCGGCCAGCATGCCGCCGCCGATTGCGCCAATCATGCCGCCCAGATTGAGGATCAGTACGAAGGTCAGCGCAGATCCGAGGCTGTAGCCTGCATTGGCCATGATCTTCGTCAGCCAGGAGCTCAGCGCGTAGACCATAAACAGGCACATGAAGAACGTTACCCAGAACATGCACGTACTCACGCTACGGCCGTTTGCGAACAGGCTCCGGATAGGCGTGGACACGGTAGTCGGCTCGGTGGGAATCACGAATTGGTCGTCTGGGCGCGGCGTGTAGTCGGCGCTCAGTCGAACGGCAATGGCGGCGAGCTCCACGTTCCGGCGCGCACGGATCAAGTAGGGTATCGACTCGGGCATCGACCGGAGCAGGAACGGAACGATCACGAGTGGCGCGGCCGCGGCGAAGAACACCGCCTGCCAGCCATAGTGTTCGATCAGGCCTTTTCCAAGAAGCGCCGCAATCATGCCGCCCACGGAATAGCCGCTAAACATCAAGGTAACCAGCGTGCCGCGCATCTTGCGTGGCGAAAACTCAGTCATTTGCGCTACCACGGCCGGCATCACACCACCAATACCCAGACCGGCCACAAAGCGGAACACACCGAATGTCACGGGGTCGCGCGTCAGTCCCGCCGCGGCAGTAAACACACTGAACAGTGCGACGCAGAGCGCGATGGCGCGGCGACGGCCGATTCTATCGGCCAGGGTCCCCAGGAATACCGCACCGCACATCGCACCAAATAGTGCCGCGCTCACCATCATGCCCGCATGCGTGGCTCCCACATTGAGATCCTTCATGATGTAGGGCAAGGCCAGACCCGCGACGGCGAGGTCATACCCATCGAAGATAATGACCAGCGCACACCACGCGAGCACCACGCCGTGCAGCGATGAAAAACGCGAACTTTCCGCGAGCTTGAGTATGTCGATATTACGCATTGTCTTCCTCCAGCCTGTCTATTAATGAATATCGACCGTGCTTCTCTGCGCTAACGAAAATTTTCTCCGGGACAAAGGTGCCGATGAGCATCGTCACTGATACACCGGCGGCCACCGTACCAATCGCCATGGCGATAGGAATCAAGATATCCACTGATTTCTCCTGATGTTGCTTGCTCCTTGCCTGGCGAAGGAAATTTCATTGGCCAGCGAAGATGCGAACGAGCCGACCCATGCTCTCTGCCATATTCTGTGGCCCGTGCACGTGTCATATCGTGATTGGATTGTAGGAGCGGATTTTGGTGTTTTAATTCACGAGTTGCATGGTGTCCGCCGCAGTAATCAGATTGGCAAAAGCGGTTCGCCAGCGTGGCTGGAACTGTCTGTGTGTACCGATCCGGACAACTCTGTGCGGGACGCTTCTGGAGGGGGGATCGAAAGGGAACTGATAGGGCGGGCGTCGTGGATGCTCACTTTGCGACACTTTGAGCATCCTGCCGGCTCGTCAGGCCCGGTTGATCATTTGATCTTCGGGGATGCTGTGCTAGCCTTCCGCTTTTCCGGCTGCATGGAGCGGAAGCGCTGTTTGTACTCCAGCGGCGTTAGCTGAAGCCTCCGTTGGAATGCGCGGCGCAGCCCGGTCTGGCTATCGAACCCACACTTCGTGGCGATTTCCTTCATCGAGAAATCGGTCTCTTCCAGAAAGCGCCTGGCAGCATCGATTCGCGCGTCGTTGAGGAACGCCATGGGGCTGATGCCGCAATCGCGGGCGAACAGCCGTGAAAGGTTGCGGGCGCTCATGTGCGCCTTTTTTGCAATGGAATCGAGGGTATGTTGCTGACGCAGGTTTTCCTGCAGATAATGCTGTATCCGCTCGACTTCCGAGTTTGCCGTTCCCTGGGCATCCAGTAAGGGGCTGAACTGGGACTGACCACCCGCACGCCGCAGATAGACGACGAGGTACTTAGCGACATCGAGTGCGAGTCCCCTGCCGTAATCCTCCTCGATCAATGCCAGGCTTAGATCGATGCCTGCAGTCACCCCCGCAGTCGTGTAGATGCTCTTGTCCTTAACGTAGATGCGATCCGCCTCGATAATGGCCTGCGGAAACTGACGGGCAAGGTTGATGGCATCGATCCAGTGGGTAGTTGCCGTTCTGCCGTTGAGCAATCCTGCCGCTCCAAGCAGGAATGCACCATTGCATATCGCGGCAAGCCGGCGACAGGTTCGGCTACGGGCTGCAACCCATTCGCAAAGACTTATGTCTTGCATTGCATCGAAGATGCCCACGCCGCCCGGGACAAGAACAGTGTCGAACTCTGGGCAAGGATCGAAAATCGTGCGGTCAGGCACGACTGTCATGCCGCTCGAAGAAGTAATGCTACCCCGCGTCGATCCAATCGTCATGATGCTGTACTGGTGCACGCGGCGACTCAACGCTTCGGCCTCAGAAAACGCATCACGTGGACCTGCCACGTCCAGAAGTTGAAAGCCGGGGAATAGCAGTATGCCGACGGTGATCTTCGTCATATTACAAGAAGGATTCTCGCTCGCGAGCTTGCTCAGTTTGCAGCGTCCCCGTGCAGGCACTGGCGCAGTGCTTCTTTCGAGCCTGCGGCGCGTTCCCGGGTACGCGCACGAGTGGATGGCTATTGGACTTCATGGATCGGCGCGCAGAACAGGCCCACGCACGTCGCGGCCCATGCGGCGGACAGCCTGAGGCGGCTGCCCGATTGTGCGCAAAAAGGCGCGCCTCATTCTCTCGCGATCAGAAAATCCGACCTCCTGCGCGATCACGTCCAGCGAAAGACGTCCTTTCTCCAGCAGTAGCCTCGCCGCCTCCACGCGCAAATGCTCGATGGCCTTGGCGGGCGACTGACCGGTCTCCGCGCTGAATGCCCGACTGAACTGGCGCGCGCTTAGGCCGGCGACGTCTGCGAGTTCGTCGACGGTCAACGCGTTACGCAGATTGGCATTGGCGTAGTCGATCGCCTTCTGGATTCTGTCGGACTTCGGGTCGAGGTCAAGCAGGGTGGAAAACTGCGACTGGCCACCCGCGCGCCGATGGTAGATGACAAGCTTGCGCGCCACGGCGCGCGACACTTCCTGGCCGTGGTCCTTTTCGATCATGGCGAGCGCCATGTCAATGGTTGCAGTCATGCCCGCGGACGTCCAGATGGGTCCGTCCACGATGAAAATCTGATCCTCCTCGACAGCGATTTTCGGGAAGTGCCGCTGCAGGTCGTGTGCGAACCGCCAGTGGGTCGTCGCGCGCCGCCCGTCGAGGACGCCTGCGTGTGCCAGGATAAAGGCGCCAGTGCAGGGCGCCGCGATTCGCCTCGACGTCTTCAGAGAGCGTCTGACGAATGCCGTCAGCGCCGCGGAAACGATGTCAATCTCGACACCAGAGCCGAACATGACCGTGTCGAATGCGGTGTCACCAAACGGCTGTGACTCGACGCGGATTCCTGCGGACGACAGGACCAGGCCGCCTTCCTCCGACAGCACCGTGACTTCATACGCCCGTTCTTCGAGAACGACGTTTGCAAGTT
This sequence comes from Cupriavidus sp. IK-TO18, assembly GCF_015549295.1. Taxonomy (NCBI): domain Bacteria; kingdom Pseudomonadati; phylum Pseudomonadota; class Betaproteobacteria; order Burkholderiales; family Burkholderiaceae; genus Cupriavidus; species Cupriavidus sp. IK-TO18. The sequence goes on along the minus strand of NZ_JADGMP010000016.1, from coordinate 171,600 downwards.
CGAATGCAGTGACCGCGGCCAGGCCCATCAAATAGAAGTTAGGGAAGACAACAAAACCAATTGTATGCATGGGTACTTTGAATCCTGTCATGAGCCATGTCCTGATTTGATGGTATATATGACATTTGAGACACGGTCAACGACGAATATGATTGCCTCGTGGTCAAGCGCCGCGGCGGGCGGCAGCGTGACTAGGCAGCCGCTCCTGCAAGGGGCGGAGACAACCCCTGAACTTTAGCCAGGCATTTTTTGTATGGATCGTCGACTAGTGATACTCGCGCTGGGTATGTTCGCGATGGGCACCGACAACTTTGTTGTCGCCGGCATCCTTCCCGGAATCGCGACATCGTTGCAGACATCGGTCAGCATGGCGGGCCTTATGGTTACCTTCTACGCGCTGACCTATGCAGTGGCTGCCCCGGTCATGGCTGCTCTTGCGGGGGGCTTGCCACGTAAGCTTCTGCTCGTTGCAGCCCTTGGCATTTTCGTTGTCGGCAACGCCATCAGCGCGCTAGCCACCGACTTGCACTGGGTTCTGGCGAGCAGGGTGCTGGCGGGATTCGGCGCGGCGCTGTTTTCTCCAACTGCATTGGGTGTGGCCTCGGCACTTGCTGCACCGGAGAAACGCGGCCGCGCGCTGGCCACGGTAACGACCGGCCTCACCGCCGCCACTGCACTTGGATCGCCGATCGGTACGTTTATCGGGGGTTTTGGAGGGTGGAGATCGACGCTGTGGTTCGTCACGGCGCTCGGGGTTGCCGCCATGATCGGCGTCTGGGCCATGCTGCCATCTGTTCCGCGGCCCGCAGCCATCAAGCTGCGAGAGCGGCTCGCGCCGGTGCGCGACAAACGGATCGCGCTGACATTGCTTACCTCGTTATTCGCGTTCGGCGGCTTCCTGATGGTCTACACGTATGCCGGTGTCGTACTGGAGCCTGTAACCCACGGCGACGAGCGGGTTCTCGCGGGGATGTTCCTGTTGTGGGGCGTGGCCGCGACGCTGGGGAACCTGCTGTCCGGCCGCCTCGTGGACCGGTTCGACAGCCGCAATCTTCTCAATGCGATGCTCTGGGTCGCCATCATCAATTTCTGCGCGCTGCCGTTGACCTCCTCTAATCCAGTGAGTGCCGCTGTCGCGCTGATCATCTGGGGTATATGCGGATGGGGACTCATCGTTCCGCAACAGCACCGGCTCGTACAACTGTCGCCGTATGTGGCGCCACTGCTGCTGGCGCTTAACAATACAGCGACGTACATTGGACTTGCCTGCTCAGGCGTGCTTGGCGGTGTTGTGCTTCCACTCACAGGCGGAGAGTATCTGAGCCTTGTCGCTGCCGCATTGATTGCGATGGCGTTGGCTTTCTCCGCAGCCGCGCATCGTTGCCTGGAGCGGCATGGTGCGCGTCACCGCATGACAGTATCCCGAGAGACAGAGTCAGCCTGACTTTCTTAATGGCAGTCCCAAATGATTCTGCAACGAGATCGGGAGTGCCGGGACGCGATTCTGAATTAGCATTAGCACTGGCAAGCTGCTGCTGCGCGCGGCGACAAGAGTCGATAACGCGCAGTTATCTGCGGAGGATGGTGCAAAGGTAAGCGACGGCCGCTGCGCGCGAGACGTTTCTTAGCCCGCTGCGAAAATCCAAGGGGCGGACGGCGCTCCCGCTTCGCAGGCACCAGCGATTTTTCGCGCATCGGCTGGTAGGTCCGGCATCCTTTGCCCCTTCATCCGTGTGAGGAATTTCCTGCCTTCTTTCGCCATAACACGAATCAAGGATGAAACACAACGCGTGGCAGGGTTCATCCAAGCAGTCGCCCATTCCGCATTCGCTCCGGACGTCGGAATGCGAACCAATGGCAGTAGTTCGACACGGATGCATACCCTTTTAATCTGGGGTGCTACTTTCAGAAAACGCTACTGGTTCGGGGCTCGAACTTTAGTGATGCCTTTGCTATTTCAGGCATGAAACCTTATCAGCTTCCAGCAACTGAATCGATTCTATCAGACCTACTTTATGCCCGTAATCGGAGTCCTTTCATGGGCGTGGCATGACTCTCGCTAGGCTATGTTATTACCCGGGTTGGATATGGAGGCGATAATGAATCACGAACTCCTTGTGCCCCCAACATGGCAGCACGTTATTGCCATTGGGGCCGTCGCACTTTGTGCCGGCAATACAGTCTGGGCGGAACCCGCCGTAACACCCGAACAGAAGTTTCCGACCGGTTATCTGGAATCTGTTGCGACCGGCTACGAGAATGGTCAAGCAACCCAGACCCAGGCCACCGACAAGACACGCGCAACGGCTGGTACGGTGACCCAGACTTCTCTTGTTGCCGAACCCAAAACGCCGAATTCTTCACCAAAGGAGAAAGAGCAGAAGACCAGCAAGTAGTTAGGGGCGTCCTCCGCCGCAAATGCCATGGCGGAGGGGGGAAATCGGTCGTATCTGTCCCCAGACTTCTCAGACTGCGGCAACGCTCCGTATCAGTTCCTTGCCCTGATTCAGCACGCGACGCCGTCTCTCGGCGATCGAACGACCGCTTGCAGAGTAGAGCTGCCACGTGAATGGCTCGATGACGCATCGGACAAGTGTCCCTTCATGGCCGGCAAGCGACCGCAGGCCGGCCAAGTCTCGTAACTACACTTCGGTCTGCTCAGCCATCTCGAGCGCGTCGTCCACTTCGATGCCAAGGTAGCGTACTGTGCTTTCCAGCTTGGTATGTCCAAGAAGCAGTTGAACAGCTCGCAGATTCCTCGTACGCCGGTAGATCAGAGCTGCTTTGGTGCGCCGGATGGAATGTGTTCCGTAAGCTGAATCGTCAAGACCAATGGAGGCGACCCAGCGATGAACGATCCTCGCATACTGTCGCGTTGACAGGTGCGGTGATGCGTGCAAACGACTCGGAAAGAGATAGTCGCCCAACTTGAGTCCACGAGCATGAATCCAACACTGAACGCTTTGGTGAGTTTGCTCGGTGATCTCGAACTGCACTGGCCGCTGAGTCTTCTGCTGCATAACCGTTGCCCGGGCGCCAACCTGGCTGCCAATGCGGATGTCCTGCACGCGCAGGCGGGTCAGGTCGCACGCTCGGAGCTTGCTGTCAATGGCAAGGTTGAACATCGCCAGTTCGCGAACATTCATCGTAAGCTGAAGCCGAGTTCGGATTGCCCATATTTCGTTCAACTTCAGTGGAGGCTTCTGGCCCGTCAGCCTCCCTTTGTTCCATGGAACGTGACGCGTGTGGTCGAGAGAGGTGTCTTCCATGATGGTCTCCTTTCAGATGAAGGGGAAACCAGTCTGCGCCTCTGCCAGTGGTCGCTGATCGACTGAACTCGGACGTTCGACCATAAAAGCCCGAGGACGCTGCCACGGGCGGCCGCTATTGGCCTGGCACGGCCATCGCACTCTTTCAGTCGAATGAAAGCAGGTCGGCCTCCGCAGAAATGATCTCGTCGATAGCTTTGCGGAAAGAATCAGCGTGAAGACAACGCGTATGCGGGGGAAGTTTTCCCCCACATGCGGGTGACTGGGCAAATCCACTGTCGGTGGTCACTGAACCACGTAGCGTCCCGGGCGGTGGTTGGTCGCCAGTACGAAATTGAGCACGACTGCACTGAGAATGGATAGCGCGACTCGCGGCCATGGAACGGTCACCAGCGCGGCTGCGACGATCGCCGCATCCACTGCCATCTGTACATGACCGGCACGCCAGTTGAGACGCTCCTGAAGCACTAGCGCAAGGATGCCCACACCGCCGAGGCTTGCTCTGTGCCGGAACAGAATCAGGAATCCGTTTCCCAGCAGTGCACCTCCAAGTACTGCAGCGAGCCGCGGATCGAGGGTGGCGAAACTAAGCCAGCGTGGTAGCAGATCGCTTTCGACGGAAACCAGAAACACGGCAACAAACGTCCGGAACGTGAACGTCCTGCCCATATACTTCCATGCCAGCCAGTAGAAGGGCAGGTTGAGGACGAAAAAAGCCAGGCTGAACGGCAGGCCACCGATATAGTGGGCAAGCAATGCGAGACCAGCCGTGCCGCCGGACAGCAATCCGGACTGCTTGAACATTGCTAGCGCCAGCGCAACTAGCAATGTGCCTATCAACAATGCCTGCAAGTTCTCGAGGGCGGTGTGGCGGGGGCTTGCAGGCGTCATGGTGGGGGCCCTGGGGATCTGCCTGGGCAGGTGAGTCGGATTGCGTGGCGGACTACGACAGGTGAAGTGTAGCGATGCCGAACGAGATCTCGCATGATCACGGTCAAGTATCCCTGCCTGCTGAGGCGGCCGAATAGGCACTCGTCAGTCCGGCCTATCTCGTCTCTTTGATATGAAAGCGGGATATCTCGACCCGCTTGGGCCATTGACTGGCAGGTATGGAGGGCAGTGATGGCCGATTAACGTCATCCGATTCGGAAAGGTCGTTGGCCGTACCCGACCCACCTCCGCCGTTGGACAATGTCAGGTGGAACGTCCGAGTCGGCCGATTTTGCGACAGTCGAGTAGGCTGCTTCACCGACCGGTTTGGGGCCCGTCAGCGTCTCTGTGCATCCCAATGAGGCGGTCAGCTTCGACCGCGGCGGCAAGGCGCAATCCGGAATGTGGACGGTATGATTACCAGTAGTCATCGTTGCCCCGCAACAGCACCGGATTCACCACCCGGATGCTTCGAAACGCAATCTCGATCAACCCGCGCCTCTCTAGTTTCTTCAAAAGCTCGTTCAACGTTTGGCGCGACACGCCGACTATTGCAGCCAGGTCCACTTGGGACACCTTGACAGTGACAGGACCAAGTTGTCCATTGCCCGGGCTCTGTAGCTGCAGCAATTCCGCCAGCTTTGAACAAACACGCTCTTCCGGTGAAATCAGCTTTGAATCCGAGATGTGGCGCAGCATGCTGGCATAGCGCTGCGCAATGAACAGCGCGAGGTAGCGGTAGAAGATCGGATCTTCCATTGCGATTCGCTCGAATTGCGCCTTGGAAAGCAAGAATATCCGGACGTCCGTGTCAGCTATCACTGCCACGGTGGTCTTCGCATCGGTAATCAGTGCCAATGGGCCAAACCAGAAGCCGGGATCCCCTACGTGATAGAGGTTCTCCTCGCCGCCAACCAGCACGCGCGTAACGCGGACGTGGCCCTCCAGCACAGCGCCCATCGCCTTAGGCGTACTTCCCTGCGCGGAAATCACCGCCCTCTTGGTGAAGGTGCGCACTGTCCCGCGGGAAATGAGCTTGTCCTGCAAGGCTGTGGGCAAATTCGCAAACCACGCATTGCTTACAAGGATGCGTCGGAGTTCTTGATCAGTGAAGTCACCAGGGGCGGGCATGGACAAGAAACGAGATGAGTTGTCGCCTGGGCGACAAGTGGCAGGGCCCTTCAAATGTAGCATGCCCTCCAGTCTGGCCATGCTGGCCGGAACGCTTGACAACAGCAAGGAGACGAGTCGTGAAACAGCATTCTGGTTCGAGATCGGTCAATTCGGCCGCATGCCATCAAGTCCGCCGCCGAATCGCCATGGCACTGGCGTTTGCCGCTGCCTGCGGCGCAGTTGGCACGGTAGCCGCGCAATCGCGGCCGTCGAGGTCTGACGGGGCTGCGGTCGCGGATGTTGCCAAAAATGTGGCTCCCGGCCCGCGCAGTTGCTTCTGGTCGCGTGGCCCGGTCAGTGCCGATCCGTACATTAATATCGCATACCCTGATGCCGCCACGTTTTACTGGAGCGCGACGTTCTCAATTCCCGAGGGCGCCAGGCTTTCCATTGAAGGCAACTTTCCGCACTCGCGGTATATGTCGCTGATCAGCTATGACGGCGCCGGCGTTCCTGTCGAATCGGTTGCCGACTATCTGATCAGGCCCGCAGCGGGTGCGGTGAATCCCTTCCTGCCCGGGGCAAATCGCAATGCTGAAGCACGAGGCTATTCGCTGACGGTAGTTGACGCAGCGCCTCCGGCCGACCAGCCTGTGGGCATGAACCTGCTCGGGCAGCAGCGCACAACATTGCACGCCCCGAAGTACGGATCCGGTCAACAGCACCTCCTCTATCGCATCTATGCGCGAGACAAGCAAATGGACGAGACTGGAGGCGTCGGACTGCCCATTCCCGTGCTGACACTCGCGGACGGCCGGGTGCTGAGGGGTGATGCGGCGTGTCCTGTCTTGCGCGCCCAGCAGCCGATGCAGATCGATCCGGCAGCGCTCGCGGTCCCGAGGGAGAAATACCGCGAACTTGTTGCCATCGCCCGGGAGGTAGGCAGGGAGAAGAATCAGCCTGCGTATCCGGCAACCAACCCGCCCACCTGGTATATCCAGTACGACCGAGAGTATCTCTACAGCCTGTACACCGGGAAACCGCTGGCCAGCCCAAAGAAGAGTACTGGCGGCTTCTATCCGAACCTCGACAACCAGTACATCCGCACCATCGTCAACCGCAAGCTGGGCAAGGTGTTCGTCATTCGCGGCAAGGCGCCAACCACGCCGCGCACCGCCAACGGGGATGCGGTGATGGGCACGGGCGAACTCAGGTACTGGTCCATGTGCTCGAACCAGGGCTTTGCCAATACACGGGTAAATGGCTGCGTCTATGATGAGCAGGTGCCGGTTGGTCCGGATGGCTTCTACACTATCGTAGTGAGCCGCAAGGAAGACCGTCCGAGCAATGCAATCGCACAATGCGGCATTGCCTGGCTGCCAATGGCAGATGACGGGGATGGCGCTGGCGACGCCGATGTCTCGGTGGTGCAACTGCGGCACATGCTTGGGACGACGGACTTTCCCCATGCGGTACAGGCCATCTCAAAGCCGGGCGATGAGCGCCAGGTGATGGGCGACTATTACCCGGCAGGCCGCTACATGTCGACGTCAGCCTTCGAGACCGCGGTGCCATGCATGCAGGGCAGGCATTGATTCGCCGCAGCGCCGGCGAACTTCTCTCGGAGCGGTCGGCCGCTGGCGACATCGCAGAGCCACCGCTCCACTTTGGTACCCGACGGGTCGGGACCTCCCCCCATCGAAGGCTGGGCCAGCAGGCGCGGAGCGAGCTGCCCCAGCTTTTCGCAGTTCGCTCGCTCCGCGCCAACTGGTTGCCTCGAATAGGCCTGCAACGGCGGCCGCCCGAGTGGTCACAATGGAAAATGCATGAAGGGCCGCTCCTGGCCCGACTACGGCCAACGCCTTCCCTCGGTCGAACGGCAGCAAATCGGCCTCCTCAGTCATCCGACGGTGCGTCCTTGAATGACTCAGACTGGCCGACAAGAGCCGGTCGGTAAAGAGCGCGGCTCGCTGCCGCAGACGCAACATGACAAAAAACGTCCCCGCCGCTCGGAGACAGCGGGGACAAAAGAGCATCTCTAATCGCGGTAGGAATGCCCATTACTGAGCACCCCCCGCACAGATCCGTACGAGCCCAATTCGGGCATACGGCTCCTACCTTGGGTGTTTGACGTCAAAGCGCCGGTCGGGCCATGGATGAAGGATTCGAGGCTGTGGGAGCCAGGCATCCGCTATCCGCTCGACCCGCGTCCACGTCATGTGATCCTTTTGGCTGCGGCGCCGGAGCGCACGCCGCCAGAGGTCGACAACGTGGTAGCGGAAAGCGCCGAGCGCTCGCCAGTTCGTCGGTACTGCGTGGTACGCGAAGTATCCGCGCACCACCTGCCTGAGCCAGTTTCCTTGCGCGGGTATCGGTTCGTGCATGCGCCGCCGCAGGTCCGCTTTGATCTGCCTGAGCTTCGCCCGCATGCGATCACCTCGGGTCTTCCTCTGCAACTGGAAGGCACCACGACGCGATCGTCCGCAGATAAAGATGAAGCCCAGGAAGGCGAAGGTCTCCGGCCGGCCAAGACCCCGGCTCTGGCGCTTAGCCGCGGCGTTGCGACCAAATTCCAGTAGGCTCGTCTTGTCCGGGTGAAGCACCAGCGAGAACTCCTCCAGCCTTTTTCGCATCGCGTCCCAGAAGCGCCGCGCGTCAGCTTCGTGCTCGAAACCAACAACATCATCCGCGTACCGCAGGATAATGACGTTGCCTTTAGCTTCTCGCCGTCGCCACTGGTTGGCCCAGAGATCAAACACGTAGTGCAGATACACTCTTCCGCTGCCTTGCAGCTTGACGTACACGTTCCAATCCCTGTGGCACGCTTACCCGGTTCTGTGCCCGGCACGTGTTGGACTGACCCGTGTTCCCCTTGGTCCCCGCGCTTCGCTCCACCCACTCCGCAGCCGGTCTCCCGGCGTTGTTCGCAGGCTTCTTCGCTATTACGGCGGAGTCTGACTTCTCCCGTCCGTTCATCATCGGCTACGGCTCCTCGCCTTCCCGATGCGGACCAGCCCATGCTGCGACTGGCCAGACGAGAGATCTCCCGGTTCCCGCGCAAAGAGCGTCCGTACGTGCCAGGTTCTTCGACCACGCCGGGCCGTCGGGGCGCTCGCGCTCGCGCACCCCTCCATGTTGCCTTCCGCGTTCTGAACCGCGTCGGCACCCGGAATTACACAACTATCGCGGCTCAATGGCTGGCCCGTACGTTCCCCTACCGACGCTTCGCCGACCACCTCACGGTAGCCTGCGCACGGCTCGGGGCCGATGTGGTTCGCTATTCCTTCATCGTAGTGGACTTTCACCACCTACTCCTTGCCGGTCTCCCGGCGCACTCAGAAATTATGGCGGATGCCGACAGCGGCGCCGAACATCGAACTCTGTCCCGTGCCGAGGAAGTATCCGTTGATAAAGCTGATTGCGGACGTGTCGAAGTTCAGGCCTGCATTCTTCGAATATGCTGTCGTCAGATAGACGTCAGTCCGCTTGGAAAGACGGTAGTCGGCAATGAATGAGAGCTGCCATGGGTTCTTCATACTTCTATCGCCAAACTTCTTGATGTCGTCGTAGTAGTAGCCCAGGGTCAACTCAATTCCCTGAGTGAGGTTGTAGTTGGCACCCGCCCAGTAGAAGTCATCACGCAAAACCGTTGAGCCATCGGCACCCCTGCTCTGACCCCAACGGTAGCCAGCCATCAGCTTGGCGCGCCCATCGAAGCTGTAGCTCGCAGCGAAGGCGGCTTTCTTAAAGCTACCAGTGTCGCCCGCCGTGGTCAGCGTAGGGTTGTACTGGTTGTATCCCACGGTTGCGGAAAAGGGGCCAGAATCGTACGTCAATGCGGCGCCATAGCCGGTGTCGCGACGAAACTGGCCCGGGACTTCACCATTGCCGAGGACCCCGTTGCCAAACGACCAGTTGGCGCTTGCAGTCAGGGGACCGAATACCCCGGTGTACTTCAATGTGTTGTCAGAGCGGAAGTCCATGCCAATCTGTGCCACGATCGGTTCATACTGCGTTGAGAAGGCTGTCGGCGAGAAGTTCGCCAGCGCGTCGAACCAGCTTATGTACTGGCGACCAAAGGTGAAGGTACCAATCCCCTTGTCATCGAAGCCGACAAATGCCTGGCGGCCAAACAGGCGCCCCCCTTGCTGCATCATGCCATTGTCCAGGCCGAAGCCGCCTTCCAGCACAAAGATTGCGTTCAGGCCGCCACCAAGCTCTTCGGTTCCCCGCATGCCAAAGCGCGAGCCCGACAAGCCACCCGAGTTCAGGCGGTAGACGCTCGTACCAGGACCCGTGCTGAATCCGTTTTCAGCGGACGGCGTCACGGTCGAGAAGTGATTGACATACTCGAGGTTTGCGTCGACCCCTCCATACAGCAACACACCGGATTGAGCCTGCGCTGCGCCACAGGCAAGCCACGCACCCAGCGTCAGCGCGGCACTGCGGCATTTGATCCCATACGTCGATTTCATTTTTGTCTCCCTTTCGTGGTCAAACCTTCTGGCATGAGGGGCGCCCCTATGGACGCGTTGATCCATTCGTCCCTTTTCGTGTCAAAAAGGGGCGGCCTTGACGGAACTACTACTAAGAGGGCAAGAGCCGCACGGGCCCGCGGTCGATGCACTACGCCGGAAGGTCCGTGCAAGCGGTATCACCGCGGCGGTGAGTGCCTGCCGACGCACCACAACAGCGTGCTGTCAGCGATCAGCCTGAGTGACCTCACGCGCTACGAGGGCGAGCAGACCCAGCCGGCCATGGGTGACCGGGCGATGCTTCCGCGGCGAATGGCTGGAGTCAGCCGAGGCCTGCCGATGCCCGTTGAGTTGTCATGACTTCCGTTGCGTCAGCCAACGTACAAGAAGCAGGACTAGCGCCGTCGCCGTAATCAGAACGGTCGCCACTGCGGTGATGGTCGGTGTGATCTCCAGCATCAGGTCGTTGTACATCTTCTTCGGTACGGTGTTAATCGTGCCCGCGAGAAAAACGCTCACGATGACCTCGTCAAAGCTGATGACGAAGGCAAAGATCCAGGCCGCTGCCAGATTGGGCGCCAGCGTCGGCAACACCACCCTTCGCATGGTCTGCGACCAGCTCGCCCCCAGGCTCCATGCCACCTGTTCCATGCGGATATCGAAGCCTCGGATCGACGTGTTGAGCACCATGACCACGAACGGAATAGCGAGCAGGGTGTGCGCGAGAACCAGGCCCGCGATCGTGCCGAGCAGATTCCAGCGCGCGTAGAAAAAATACAGCGCGATCGCGATAATGACGCCCGGCACGATCAGTGGCAGCATCAGATTGGCTTCGGCCATCGCGCGCCATCTTGGTTGCCCGCGACCCAGGCCATAGCTCGCCAGGCTACCGAGTATGACCGCCGCGCTGGCGGTCAGCGTCGCGATCAATGCGCTGTTGGAAAAAGCATCAATCCAGTCAGCATCCGACAATAGAACCTGAAACCATCGAAGGGACCATCCCGGTGGGGGAAAGGTGAGGGCGTTTGCTGAAGAAAATGACATGGGTAGCACGATGGCCACCGGAATCAACAGGAAGGCGAGGGTCAACAAGGCCCAGGCGCGGAGCCAAAGCGCAGACATTGTGTGTGGCGCGTTCATGATTTTGTCTCCGTCATTCGATTCAGGCGAAGGAAGACCGCAAAGACGCCGAGTGCAAACGCGAGCAACGCCGTTGATATTGCGGCCGCGAGCGCCCACTCCGACGTCTCATTGATCAGCGTGTCAAGAAGGTTGCCCAGAAGTGGCACCTTGCCCCCTCCGAGAATGGCCGGGGTGATATAGAAGCCAAGGCTCAACATAAACAACAATAGGACGCACACACCCAGCGCGGGCAATGACAAGGGGAAGAAGACGCGCCAGAAGATCTGCCGCCTGGATGCGCCTAGTGATGCCGCCGCCTGCAGCAGTCGATCATCGATCCGCAACATGGCAGTAAGGAGAGGCAACACCAGAAAAGGCAGCAGTACATTGGCCATGCCAATCGTGACGCCGACTTCTGAGTACAAAAGCGTCAACGGCTCACGGATCAAGCCCGTGGCCAATAGGGCCCGATTCACCAGGCCCGCGTTTCCCAGGACAACAATCCACGCATAGGTGCGCACCAGGATGCTCACCCAGAATGTCATCAACACCAGAGTCATGACCACAGCGCGGCGGCGCTCGTCGAGCCCGCGCATCCAGTACGCCAGTGGATATCCAAGAAGAACGCACACGACGGTAGCGATCAGGCTCACGCGCAAGGTGTCCACGAAAACACGAAGATATGCCTTCGTCGTCCACGCTTCTTTGAAGTAATGGAGGGTGAGACCAGTACCACCGTGCACCGACTTCGCCAGCAGGCCGCCCAATGAGTAATCAAAGACGATCAGGAAGAGGGCCAGCAGCGGCAGAGCGCGCCAGCCGTTTGCGTCGGGCATGATTCGATGCCAACGCGAGGAGTACATAGTAGTCATGGTGCGACCTTGGGGCGTTCAGGTGTTCAGGAGGAAGTTTGACCAGACCTTGTTCACTTCCGTCCCGTTCTTCTGCCACCATTGGGCGTTCTGTTTGAACTGGGCCTGCAGATTGGCCTTTGCGGTGGGGAAGGACTGGAACGCCTTGGCGCCCAGGAGGCCTTCCAGTTGCGGGCTGTTGCCACTCAGAGGCAACACCCTTGCCGCGACCATCTGATTTTTGGCAACGGTCACCTCATGTAGAAACTTCATGGCCAGGTCTTTGGTGGCGGCAGGCTGTCCGCGCGGTACGACAAGCCAGGCAATGTCGTACATGCCTTGATTGAAGGTTGAGCGAATTCCCGGCTCCCTTTCGATACCGGCCGACCAGGTCACTGCATACTGGACTTCGTTGTCCTTGAGCAGTTGCAGAGGTTGTGCTCCCGTTTTCCACCAGACCGAGACATGGCTCTTGATGCGTTCGAGCTTTCGCATGGCACGATCGACATCAAGAGGGAACAGGCTCGCCGGGTCCACTCCGTCTGCCAGCAAGGCAAATGGCAGTGTGTAATGCGGATAGGCAGACATACATCGCTTGCCCGGAAAGTGTTGGACATCGAAGAAATTCGCCCATGTCTTTGGCGCTGGGTTGCCATCGCGCCACGCCATGACTGTGGAGAAATACTGATAGCCCATGCCGTAGTCATCGCGGGCCTCAGGGAACATCGGGTCGGGATGAATTGCCGTCCAGTCCAGCTTCTCCAGCAAGTTGAGTTCGCGTGCTTGCGCCAGGGTTGACGAGCCAAGCTCGAACAGCGCCGCATTGATACGGCCGCTTTCCACCATCGCACGCAGCTTGCCCAGGGACGAGGGCGCCTCGCGAACCACCCGCACTCCGTACTTCTCGGTAAAGGGTGGAATGTAGGCGGCGGCGATGGATTCACCAGTGGTCCCGCCAGAGTCGATCAGGCGAATGCTCGTGGGTGCTGCCGCAAATACCTTGGGACAGGCTACCATCAGGGAGGCTGCGGGTGCGGACAGCAAGAAGTCGCGACGGTTCATGGAACGTTCTCCAGGGTTGGGATGTGTGTCGAGGCCGTTGGAAGCGGGAGGAGCCCGATGCGGCGGACGCTTCGTGATATCGCCGATTCAGGTGCAAGGCCAGGCGTCTTCGGCACGCCAGGAAGCGTGGACGCGCTCCCCGGGGGAAATGCTCGAGGCAGGGGCGGTGGCCGGGATATTGGCCACCATCTCGCCACCGCCGTCTAAAGTGATGTGCTGGCGTATGGATGGCCCCAGATAGACGGTGTGACGCACTTGGCCCGACACACCGAAGCCGTCTTGTTCCCGGTTAATCCTGAGCCGCTCAGGGCGCACGACGGCTTGCCCGCCATCGGGTGTTTCGACGAAATTCGCCATGCCGAGAAAGGTCGCGACGAATGGATTGGCTGGCCTCAGATAGGCCTCGTTCGGAGGCGCTACTTGTTGCAGTCGCCCTTTATCGATGATCGCGAGGCGGTCGGAAAGAGACAGCGCTTCCTCCTGGTCGTGTGTGACCAGAATCATGGTTACGCCCAGAGAACGCTGCAGCTCCTTCAATTCAACTTGCAGGCGTTCGCGCAATTGCCGGTCCAGCGCGCCCAGGGGCTCGTCCAGCAGCACGATCGATGGTCGAAATACCAGTGCACGCGCAAGCGCGACCCGCTGCTGCTGCCCGCCTGAAAGTTGCGAAGGCCGCCGGTCCCGGACTGCCGTGAGCTGAACTCTTTCCAGCATCTCGTTGACCTTCTCGGCGATCTCGTGTCGTGGGCGGCGCCTGATCGAGAGCGGAAAGGCTACGTTGTCGAAAACCGAGAGATTGGGAAAGAGCGCGTAGTTCTGAAACACCACGCCAATGCCTCGCTGCGCCGGCTCAAGGGTAGTGACGTCACGGTCGCCAATCAAGAGCCGGCCGCGACTGGGTGCCGCCATCCCCGCTATCAGGGATAGCAACGTCGTTTTTCCAGATCCGCTGGGACCCAGGATGGTGAAGAGCTCACCCGGCTTAACGTGCAGGTTGATCTCGTGCAGCACCGTCGTGCTGCCATAGGATTTGCCCAGGCCTTCCAGGGTGATCGAGTTTGAGCGCGGTGATGCCGCCCCACTGGAATCTACCTTCAGGGGAAGCATGTTCGGCTTCGAGTTTGCACGGATGATTCGGTCCCTCGTGGTTTCCATCGAGTTCAACCTTTCGTGGCAATGAGTCTGCATAGGCGGGCCGCGCCCGGGCCGAGACCCAGGCGGCAAAGTCCGCCAGGATTGTTCAACTGCTGGGGAGTGCGCGGTCTAATTCAGCCAAGCAGGCGCTGTTCCCACTCGCTGAGAGAGGTGTCGAGCCGATCCATCATGTCGTCGATCTCGTCGGGCTGAATGCACAAGGGGGGAGAGATCATAATTGGCAAACCGCGGCGTAGCGCCGCGCTGCGACGGGGGCCATACAAGGCCCCATAGATCGCCAGGCCGTTTTTGAGAGCATAGGCCTGGAAGAGTCGCTCCGCCCCTTTGTCGGCGTCGAAGTATTCCCGTCGCTCTTTCGACTCAACCAGTTCGATCGCCATGAACAGCCCCCAGCCGCGGACGTCAGCCACCGTGGGATGTTCCTTCAGCCTCTTGGTGTGCTCGAACAAGTGAGGGCTCATTGCAGTGGTTTGCTCGACCAGCTTGTCTTCCTTCAGGATCTGCAGTGTTGCCAATCCTGCCGCACAGGCCATGGGATGGCCTTGGTACGTGAAGCCGTGCAGGAAATATGCGCCGTCCTTGCGGAAAGGCTCATTCACCTTATCGCTCACCAGCACAGCGGCGAGCGGCAGATTTGAACCCGAGATGCCTTTGGCCAGTGTCATCAAATCCGGCTCGACATCGAAGTGTTCCATTGCGAACCACCGGCCCGTCCGGCCGAACCCTGTTACCACTTCATCCGCGATGAGGAGTACGTTGTGCTCGTCGCAGATGCGGCGGATTTCTCGCCAATAGCTTGCGGGGGGAACAAGACCGTAGTCCGCGCCAACGCCATGCGGCGTGGCAATGAAGGCGGCCACAGTATCAGGATTATTGAAGTACAGCACTCGCTCCAACTCCTGCGCACACTGCACGCCCCAGGCGTCGCGACCCATGCCCGGTGGCATGTGAACTTCGCTGTATTGGGCCATGTGAAGCCACGGTGACATGACTGGATCGAAGGTCTTTCTGTATCCAGGATTGCCTGCCAGCGACATGGTTGCCAGCGTCATGCCGTGATAGGACTCGAAGTAGCTCACCACCTTGTATTTTCCGGTGGCCCCGGTCAGTACGTGATACTGCCTGGCAAGCTTTAGCGCGGAATCGACCGCTTCGCTGCCGCCGCTGCAGAGATACACCGCGTTCAGTGATGGCGAGGCGATGGCCGCCAGAGCCTCGCAGAGCTCTGCGCGTCTGCGGTTGGCAAACGTGGGGTGGACATACGCATAACGATCGAACTGTTCACTCAGCGCCGCCTTCATCCGTGGGTCGCCGTGGCCAATGTTGACGGACATCGGGCCGCCAGACGCATCGATGTATCGCTTGCCCTCGGTGTCGTACAAATACACGCGTTCTGCGTAGGCGAGTTCCACATCGAACGGGTGATGCGAAAAGCAATGACGCCACGCCCCCTCGGGGGCCAGCATGCCGGGCAGATCATGGTCAAGAGGGCTGGCAGGTGAATGGGAAAGCATGCGGTCTCCTTCTGGGAATAGGGTGCGGTCGCAGGGCGTGAAGTCATGCCGCCTCATTGGGGCGGCACGCACAACGTTGCTGTTGTTGTCTGCTGACGGAGGAATGCTATAACGAGCGTTATACAATTACAATTGTCGCGACGTCAGGGATTACGCGTATGGGAACGGGTGTCGCTGGGGACGCGGTAACGCCTTCCCGGTTAGGTGCATGACCGGTTACATTAGTCGTTGCTGCGCAGCGTCTTCAGGTTGGGAGTGCACAATTGACTCCCTGGAACCGCAGGATGGGATTGCTAGGTGAAAGTTCGGCCAATGCTCGACCCCTGACCGTGCCACAAGATGACGTCTTCACTTTTTGCGCCATATTCCCGAGCCGATCGCGTCGTTCGGAAATTGGTAGTTCTCTTAAATTGCTAGCTCTCTTCCATGACACCAGCCAATAACTTGGAGACGCCAGATAGTCGTGATTCCGCGACCGCCAAAGCCGAGACCAATACGCGGAGGCGGCGACCCGGGCCAAAGGTCGGGGATCATGAAGCCAGGCGCGCGAGCTTTCTTGCAGCCGCAACCGCTGTGGTCGCGCGCGAGGGCTATGCCGGAGCTTCCTTGCGAAAGGTGGCGGAGGAGGCGGGCTGCACCACAGGTTCCTTGCTCCACTATTTCGAGAATAAGGAAGCGATGATCAAGGCTCTTGTTGAAAGCCACTTTGACAAGTTCGAATCCTTCATGGCGCCTGTCCATGACCCGACCGATATTAAGGCGACGTTCAAGCGCTTCGTGACCTGGACCAACGCCGAGGATCCGGGACAGTGGTGGCTCGTGCAATTTCAACTACTAGCCCAGGCGAAATGCGATCCGGCGCTCGCTGCCGTCTTTCAGCGGCGCAATTCCCAGTACCGTAGTAAGCGTGTGGCGCTACTGGAGAAAGGGCAGGAAGAAGGTCTAGTCCGCAGCGATGTCCCTGCAGAACTGCTCGCCGATCAACTTAGCGCGATGGGCGACGGCTGGATGATGATGCTTCCCATTGAGCCGGAACGATTCACGCCGAGCCGCATCGATGCTCTTCTGGACGCCGTCATCACAGTGATAAGCCCGCCTGGACCGCCCCCTGGGAAAACAGATCCTATGAAGCCGGCAGTTCGCACGCGCCGCCCAAAGAAGAAGGTCACCTAGCCGATTGAAACGTTGGTCTTAGCGATGCCGCGGAGTACCAAGCGCCGACTGACCTGGACTGCAGATGCCCAAGAGCGCGCAGCGGGCCGAGTAGAGGTGAGGGCCCGGGGCGCGGCCTTAATGTCTACTTCAACCGTTCCAAGTTGGGGATACGGCGGCTAGCGCCAAGTTGTTGAGAGAATCAAGGGCGCCTACCGACCCGTCTCTGCCACTGAGGCGGGTTTAGTTCCAGTGGCAGCTTTGCGATGGCCGACATGGGTTTCAATGAAGACGATTCCCACTCGACTGTGCAAATCAGTGAAGTTTTCCCGAACAATTGTCTCAAGGATGCCAAGTGGATGGCTTCGCGGTCTGCCCGCGGGAGCCGGAGATCAGATACGACATTTCGCGGCCCGCAGCCAGCATCAGTTCGGCGTATTCGCTCAGCTTGTCGCGGGTCAGGCGGCTGATCGGGCCAGAGATGCAAAGCGAGCCTGCTAGCGTCCAGTTAATGCCAAACACGGGAACTGCAATGCTGGAAACTTCTGGCTCGCGTTCCCCCATAGAGATGAAATAGCCGTCTTTGCGGATCGTTTCGTAGGGCTCGCCCATTTCACCGGCAAAGGCCCGCAAAACACGGCCGGGGGCGCCAATCAACGGCAGCCTTTCACCTACGCGCACGTGGTGTCGCACCGCGCCGGGCCCTTCCACACGCACCAGGCAGGCCCGCGTGTCGCCCTCCCTGACGTAAAACGCGGCACTCTCCCGAGTCTCGTACGAGATGCGTCGCAACACGGGTTCGACCGTTTCGCTAACGCGAAAGGCGGCCTGATAGCGTGCGCCGAGCCATCCCGCCGCAGCGCCGAGTCGCCATTGGCCATCGTCCCTTTGCACCAGATATTCGGACTGAGCGAGCGTCCTCGCGGTGCGCAAGACGGTTGATTTGCCCATGCCGACGCGACGGCTGAGTTCAGCGAGCGTTAGCGCAGTGTCGTCGGCCGAAAACGCTTCCAGGATCTGTAATGCCCGCGTTACTGCGATGATGGTGTCTTTATCGACACTTTCTTTGGCATCTTCCAAAGCGGGCGAAGTGTTCCGGTCCATGGCATGCGTTCCGTAGTAGACAACGCGATTGTACACCTCGCAACGACTCCCTATAGTTAGCGCATAGAACAAGGCTAAACCTGGAGACAACCTTGAAACGGACTACCCGCATTCTGGCCGCCTGCGCCATTTTCGGCCTACTGCCGCTGTCCGCAGTGGCCGAGACCTATCCCACCAAGCCTATTCGCCTGATTGTGCCGTTCCCGCCGGGCGGAGCGCCGGATGCTTTCTCGCGCGCCATCGGCAATCAGATGAGCCGCGACCTTAAGTGGACGGTAGTCATCGAAAACAAGCCCGGCGCCGGGGGCAATCTGGGCATTGAAGCCGCTGCGAAGGCGGCGCCAGACGGTTATACGCTGGTGTTCGGCCAGACCAGCAACCTGGCCATCAATCCCTCGCTGTACAAGAAACTCCCGTACGACCCGGGCAAGGACCTGGCTCCGATCGGGCTGATCGCCTCCGCGCCACTGGCGCTCGTGGTGGCGGACAACTCCCCATACCGCAACCTCGGCGAAGTGCTGGCAGCAGCCAGGGCAAAACCGGGCACCGTCACCTTTGGCACGCCAGGCAACGGCACCGTGGCTCATCTCGCCATGGAACTGTTGCAAAAGCAGGCCGGCGTAAAGCTGCAGCATATCCCTTACAAGGGCGCGTCGCAGGCGCTGACTGACGTGCTGAGCGGGCAGGTTGCCATCTATATCGGTTCCGTGCCGACCGTCATGGGGCAGATCAAGAACGGCAAGCTGCGCGGCCTGGCGGTGACCTCGACCCACCGCTCCGCCCAGCTTCCGTCGACGCCTACCGTCACGGAGGCCGGTGTGAAGCAGTTTGAAGCCGATACCTGGTTCGGCCTGCTCGCGCCCGCCGGCACGCCTGCGCCGATCCTGGAGAAGCTCAATGCCGAACTGAACCGGGCCCTGAAGACGCCTGACGTCAAAAACAAGATCGAAGCCGAAGGCGGTCGTGTCCTCGGCGGCAGCAGCACGGAATTCGCATCGTTGATGCAGAAAGACCTGGCCCGCTGGCGCGTGGTGGTCAAGGACTCCGGCGCCACCATCGACTGAGCGCCGACGCGCTTCCGTCACCAAGCACTTCCCAACTATTTCGCATCACTGCAGAACCTCCCGCCGTGGGTAACCAGGCGGGCGGTGGGATGCATTCGCACTTTTTCAGGAGCAACCATGTCCGCGCAACCGACCCTCCCTGATGTCATCCGTGATTTTGAACGAGTACCGGCCGAGATCGTCCGGCAGGCTTCGGAGTTCGCTTCATCCATTTTTGCTGACGTGGCCGGACGCCGCGGCGGCATGCACGGCCGCATTGCGCCGCTCAGCCCCACCAGCCGCTTCTGTGGCACTGCGCTGACGGTGGAAGTGCGACCGGGTGACAACCTGATGATCCATGCGGCCATGGCGCTGGCCCGCCCGGGCGACGTCATCGTGGTCGATGGCAAAGGCGACCGGAACAGCGCGCTGATGGGCATCATCATGGTCCAGCAGTGCATCGCGCTGGGCGTGACCGCCGTCGTGCTCGATGCCGCGTCGCGGGACGCCGATGAAATCCGGGATGCGGGCTTCCCGATGTATTCCGTTGGCACCAACCCCAATGGCCCGACCAAGTTCGTGCCGGGCCGGGTCAACCACCCGATCCAATGCGGTGGCGTCAGCGTATGCCCGGGCGACCTGGTGATCGGGGACGCCGACGGGGTCGTGGTCATCGAACGCGATAAGGCGGCTTCGCTGATCGCCGCCGCGGCCGAGAAAGTAGCCGGCGAGCGCAAGCGCATCGACGGAATCAAATCGGGCAAGGCATTGCGTCCGGCCTGGCTGGATGACGCGCTGCGCGCAGCGGGCGTGCTGAAGGCGGGAGAGGCACTGTGAGCGCCGCCAGCAAGCCTGTCATTGTGGTGACTGCGGCAAATCTCGCCCCGCAAGCCGTCGCCTTGCTATCCGATTACGAACTGATCTATGCCGGCAAGGCCGCCAGCGAAGAGGAAACGGCCGACCTGTGTCGCCGCCATGCACCGGTGGCGATCATCGTGCGCACCAGCAAGGTGGGTGCCATGGCGCTCGACGCGGCGCCGTCCATCCGCGTGTTGTCCAAGCACGGCAGCGGCATCGACAACATCGACCAAAAAGCCGCGCAGGCGCGTGGCGTGAAGGTGGTGGCGGCCGCCGGTGCCAATGCTGCGGCCGTGGCCGAGCAAGCCATGGCGCTGCTGCTTGCCTGTGCGAAATCCGTGGTGCACCTGGACCAGCGCACGCGCACGGGGCATTGGGACAAGGCGACGCACCAGAGCCTCGAATTGAAGGGGCGTACGCTTGGCCTCATCGGCCTGGGTGCGATCGGCCGCCGCTTTGCCCGCATGGCAACCGCCATGGACATGAACGTGCTGGGTTATGACCCCTTCGCTACAGAGGTACCCGACGATATCCGTGCGGTCAGCCTGGATACGATCTGGCGCGAGTCCGATGTCGTGTCGTTCCATTGCCCGCTTACCGCCGACAACAAGGGCTTGCTGGGTGCAGACGCATTGTCGGCTTGCAAGGACGGTGTCATCGTGGTTAATACCGCGCGTGGCGGCCTGATCGACGAGGCGGCACTGCTTGCGGCGGTGGAGAGCGGCAAGGTTGCAGCAGCCGGCCTGGATTCGCTGGCACAGGAGCCTCCTGCTCCGGACCATCCGTTCTTCCGTCATCAGAAGTTCGTGCTGAGCCCCCATATCGGCGGCGTGACCAGCGACGCCTACGTCAACATGGGCGTAGCGGCCGCGACGAACGCGCTGGCGGTGCTCGGCGGGCAACACTAAGGAGCGGGGCATGGCGTCAACTCAACTTCGCTGGAAGCGGCAGCCCGAAGGCAGTCATTGGGGCGAATTCGGCCCGGATGACCAACGCGGCCGGATGAACCTGGTCGACCGCGCTAAGGTGCTTCAGGGTGTGGCGGAAGTTCGCGAGGGCGTCACGTTCTGCCTGTCGCTGCCGCTCGACTATCCGGGCGGGCAAACGATGAACGTTCGCCGTCAGCCACCGCGCCGCTTTGCCGTGCTGCGCGACGGCAAGAGCGCCGGGCAGCAAGGCTTCTGCTGGTCATATCAGTCGGAAGACCCCGACCTGACCGATGTCGTCAACGACGACGTGGTGTTGATGAGCCTGCAGTACTCGACGCAATGGGACAGTCTTGCGCATGTCGGCAGCCATTTCGACGCGGATGGCGATGGCAAGGAAGAGCCGGTGTTCTATAACGGCTACCGGGGCGGCGAGGATGTCATCGCGGGCACTGAAATGCAGGCCACTGAACCGTGGGCGCGCTACGAGAATCCCGAAGCTCGCGCGCTGAGCATTGCGGTGCTGGCCGAGCATGGGGCGCAAGGGCGAGGCGTCATGATTGACCTCGAGCACCACATCGGCCGCAAGCGCAACGCCGTCGGTTATGACGCGCTGATGCGCATACTCGAGGCCGACAAGATAGCGGTCGAACCAGGCGACATGGTGTGCCTGCATACCGGCTTCGCGGACACGCTGCTGTCGATGAACAAGATGCCCGACCTGCGCGTGCTGCATGAAACCGGGACCGGGCTGGACGGACACGACAAGAAGCTGCTCAACTGGATCACCGACGTGCGGCTCGCCTGCCTGCTGGCAGACAACCCGGCCGTAGAGCTTGTCGTGCCCAAGCCGTTGACGCCATCGCCGATCCGTGGGCCCCGGCTGCCGCTGCACGAGCATTGCCTGTTCAAGAATGGCATTCATCTGGGCGAACTGTGGCACCTGACGCCGTTGGCGCGGTGGCTGCGGGCACATCGGCGCAGCCGCTTCCTGTTGACCGCACCGCCCCTGCGCTTGCCCGGCGCGGTCGGATCCCCGGCAACTCCCATCGCTACCGTTTGATTTTTCATCACATAAGAATCTGGAGTAGAGACATGTTCAAGCCCATCACTGCCCGGCTGCTTTCGCTCGCATTGCTTGGCCTCGGCATTTCGCCGAACGCCTCCCACGCCGCACCTGCAGCCTATCCGGACCGGCCCATCCGGCTGGTTGTGCCCTATCCCGCGGGCGGTGCCGCCGACACGGTTGCGCGCACTCTTGCCGCGCCGCTTGGCGCCAAGCTAGGCCAGACCATCGTGGTCGACAACCGTCCCGGTGCAAGCGGCGTGATTGGCGCGGGCGCGGTGGCAAAGGCCGCGCCCGATGGTTACACGCTGCTGCTCGATGCCACCGCGCATTCGGTCAATCCAAGCTTGCAGGCGCGCTTGCCATACGACACCGTTAAGGACTTCGCCCCCATCTCGCTGGTGGTGCTGGTGCCGAACCTGCTAGTGGTGCCGCCCAATTCTCCATTCACGTCGCCGAAGGACATTGTTAATGCCGCTAAGGCGAAGCCGGGCAAGCTGACCTATGCTTCAGCGGGGCCGGGCACGGCACAGCACCTGGCAGCGGAGTTGTTCCGGCAGCAGTCGGGACTGAATCTGCTGCACGTTCCCTATAAGGGCGGCGCGCCTGCGCTAAGCGACCTGATGGGTGGCCAGGTCGACATGATGTTCAGCAATATGGCGGCGTCATACCCGTTAGTCGCGGGCAAGAAGCTCAAGGTGCTGGCCACGACGGGAACGAAGCGGTCTGCCGCGTTGCCGGACACGCCCACGATTGCCGAATCCGGCTTGCCGGGCTATCAGGTCTACGAATGGAACGGGCTCTTTGCCCCGGCCGGTACGCCACAGGCGATTGTCGACCGGCTCAGCGCGCTGACGCGCGAAGTGCTCAACTCTCCAGAGGTTTCTAAGCGGCTCGCCGCCATCGGCGCCGAACCGGCCGGCTCGCGGCCCGAGGACTTCCGCAAGTTCGTCGAGGGCGAGACCGCGAAATGGGCCAAGGTCATCAAGCAAGGCAGCATCCGGGCCGAATAACGATACTCAGCACCAAGGCCCATGATGTCTATCGGCAATACGAGCAGCACTTATGCGCAGCTTGATTTCATGGATCTATCCGAAGTGGCAATCAAGGCGGAGATTGTGAAGGAAGGTGCCTGGCACATCCGATCAGGCGGCATCGTGTTGCAGGACGCCGCCGACATTCTTGGTGTGCGTTGACAGGTGCGGTGAGGCGTGTAAACGACTCGGAAAGAGATAGTCGCCCAGCTTGAGTCCACGAGCATGAATCCAACACTGAACGCTTTGGCGAGTTTGTTCCGTGATCTCGAACTGCACTGGCCACTGAGTTTTCTGCTGCATGACTGTTGCCCGGGCGCCAACCTGGCTGCCAATGCAGATGTCCTGCACGCGCAGACGGGTCAGGTCGCACGCTCGGAGCTTGCTGTCGATGGCAAGGTTGAACATCGCCAATTCGCGAACATTCGTCGTAAGCTGAAGCCGAGTTCGTATCGCCCATATCTCATTCAACTTCAGTGGAGGCTTCTGGCCCGTCAGCCTCCCTTTGTTCCATGGGACGTGACGCGTTTGGTCGAGAGGGGTGTTTTCCACGACGGTCTCCTTTCAAATGAAGGGAAACCAGTCTGCGCTTCCGCCAGTGGTCGCTGATCGACCCTTCTGAGCCACTGGATCGGCTTATTTGAATGACTGAAATGCTACCTGGAACGGTCATCAGCCGCTCCCGTCGAGAATACTTATTTCTGCCCTCACGCGGCATCTGCGTGTACGAGCCGCGGAGTATTTCAACGATGTTCTCGCATGGCGATCGCGACGATGCCCCCCGAAATGAACGTGACGACGGCGATTGCCAGAATGGCATAGGCAAAGCCAAAGCGATCAGCAATGAGGCCCGCCGAGAGTGCGCCAATTGCGTAACCGAGGTCTCGCCAGAACCGATACACGCTCAGGGATCGAGCCCGCCAGCTCGGCTCCGAAGCGTCCGATACTGACGCAATCAGGGTTGGGTAGACCATTGCAGTGCCTATTCCGAGCAGGACGCTCGCAAACAACCACCATTCAAACTGTGCGGTGAACGCTGTCAGAAAGAGGCCGGCTGCCTGGACCCACATGCCGAGGACGATGAGGCCCTTGCGACCCCACCTATCGCTCAATGGGCCGGTGACTACCTGACAAACTCCCCATACGATCGGATAAACGGCCTTGAGAATCCCTATCCGTTCGACACTGAGTCCGAGTCCCGTGAAAAACAGCGGGAAAATACCCCAGCTCATGCCATCGTTGAGGTTATTGATCAGCCCGGCCTGCGACGCTGCGAACAGGTTGCGGTCCTTGATGGAGGTCAGCAGAAACACATCGCGGAAAGAGAGAGATGATGCTTCCGTAGATCTGCCAGCAGCTTCCAGACGAACAAACTCGCGTGTATCACGCACCACGAGGATCGACAGAATTAGCCCGGCTGCCGCATAAAAGATGCCGAGGTAGATTGGAATCGGCCGAAGACCGTACCGGCTCGCCAGATAGCCAGTGAGAAACGCGGTTAGGCCCACCGCGAAATAGCCAGCAAACTCGTTAAGACCCACCGCCAGACCTCGCCCTTTCGGGCCGATCAGGTCTACCTTCATGATCACGGTCATGGACCATGCAAAGCCCTGGCTGGCGCCAAGCAGGACATTGGCAGCGATCACCCATTCCCAGTGCGGTGCGCCAATGATCATGAAAGGCACTGGCAGCGCAAGCAGCCATCCGACGACTAACACACGCTTGCGGCCCCACGTGTCCGCGAGCTGTCCCGAAACAAGGTTGGCGAGGGCCTTGATCACCCCGAAGCTGATGATGAAGGAGGTAATGAGCGTCGTGGACTCGATGTGGAATTCTTCTCCTCAACGACGCCGCTGTCATGCTCGCCACGATCAGGGTCTCGCTATCGTCGAGACACCGGCGTGGCAGGCCCGCCTTGCGCATCATCGCCAAGGGGTCGAGTCCAGCCGACTGCGCCAGATCGGCGAAGCCCGTCAGGCTGGCACTCCGAATGAGGTGGGGCTGGTCGGTGGACATTTTCCAAAGTTTTTTGACCCGTTACATCTAATCAATTCTACGCGACAACGGATCAATTCTGTCGAGGCGGCGACCCGCATCATAGCTACCAGCGCGCACGGCCTGCCTTCGCAGACACCGGAGCCTACCAAGGAGAACACCATGCACTTCCTCGACGGGGCCCTGCTGCCCGAAAATCAGGAAAAACTTGTCATCACCGCCGCGCCTTATGGCCCGCAATGGGAGCCGGGCGACTTTCCCTCCGACATCCCGGTCACGATCGAGGAACAGGTGCAGAAGGCGGTGGACTGCTACAACGCCGGCGCCACCGTGCTCCATTTCCATGCCCGCGAGGACGATGGTTCTGGCTGCAAGAACCTCGACCGCTTCAACGAGTTGCTGTCGCGCCTGAAGCAGGCGGTGCCCGACATGATCATCCAGGTCGGCGGCTCGATCTCGTTCGCACCGGTCGAGGAGGGCGCGCCCGCCGAGTGGCTGAGTGACGAGACGCGTCACATGCTGGCGCGCCTGAAGCCGACGCCCGAGCAGGTCACGGTGGCAGTCAACACCGGCCAGATGAACACGGTTGAGATCATGACCGCTGAGGACTGCGCGGGCACCTCGTTCGAGCGCAAGGCGGTCTATGACGCCTACGAAGAGATGATCGTTCCGGCCGGGCCGGCCTGGTTGCGCGAACACCTCGCCCAACTGGCGGCCAACGGCATCCAGCCGCACTTCCAGATCACCATGAAGTCGGGCCTGGTCACCCTCGAGCGCCTGATCCGGCGTGGCCTCTACAAGGGGCCGCTCAATGTGAACTGGGTCGCCCTTAGCGGCGGCTTCGACAACCCGGACCCCTACAGCATGATGGAGTTCATTCGCCTTCTCCCCGATGGGTCGACGCTCACACTGGAATCGCTGATGCGCGCCACCCTGCCGGTCAACACCATGGCGATCGCCATGGGCCTGCACGTGCGCTGCGGCATCGAGGACACGATCTGGGGCCCCACCGGCGAGCCGATGTCCAGCGTGAAGCAGATCGAGCAACTGGTGCGCATCTCGCACGAACTGGGACGGGGCGTGGCGTCGGCCCAGGAGGCGCGCGCCATCTTCAAGATCGGCACGCAGTACCAGACGACCGAGCAGACGCTCGCCGAGTTGCGTTATCCCACCGCTCGCCGTCCGGTCAGGCCGGCGCTGGCCGAACGCAAGGTGGCGCGATAAGCGACGCACGACGGTCCGCAGCGCCGACACTGCTGCCGGTTCCCGGTCTGCGCCACGAGGCACCGGGCCACTGGCCAGCCTGCAGCGAACGCACTGGTCGGCGAGCTGGCGCTGCACGCGTCGATGCCTGGAGTTAGATCGTCCGCAGTTCACCGCGTCGTGTGAAAAAAACCGAGGAGATATCCATGAATGCTAGCCTTGCGTCTTGTCGTTTCGCGCTCGGCGCGTTGTTGCTGGCCTGCTCATCGCTGGCCCAGGCCTGGCCCGAGCGGGCCATCAAGATCATCGTCCCCGCGCCTGCCGGCGGAAACATGGACGCACCGGCTCGCCTCTTTGCCAGCTATTTGTCCAAGGAAGTTGGCCAACCTGTCATCGTTGAAAACAAGGCGGGCGCCGGAGGCTCAATCGGCGTGCAGGCGATGCTGAACGCGCCTGCCGACGGCCATGTCATCCTGTACACCAGCTCGAACGTGCTCACCGAAATACCGCACGTCATGAAGCCCCCCTATGACCCGATGAGGGACGTGCGGCCGGTGGCGGCGCTCACCCAGTACCGTTACGTGCTGGTCGTTGCGCAGGACTACCCCGCAAATGACCTGGCCGGCATGGCGCGGCAACTCAAGGCTGCGCCGGACAAGAGCAGCTTTGCTTCCCCGAGTCCCGGCACGATCGCGCAGCGCGGTGGTGAGATGCTCAATCTCAAACTCGGCGTGAACATGCAGCACGTGCCATATTCGGGTACTCCGCCCGCGCTGCTCGCGGTGATGTCCAATCAGGTCACGATGGCTCTGGACAGCGTCGTGACCTCGGGACCGCATCTGCAGAGCGGCAAAATCAAAGCGCTGGCCATCGCGGGCACCACCCGCTATCCCGGCATGCCGCAGGTTCCGACCTTCGCTGAACAGGGTTTTCAGGAGTTCAATGATTTCAGCAGCTGGCAGGGCATCGCGGTATCTCCCAAGGTGCCAACAGCCGTTGTCGAAAAGCTCTACGCCGTCACGCGCCGCATCGCGGGTCTGGCGCCGTTCCGCGACCAGGTCGCCAAGCTGAGATTCGAGCCAATCATGCCCGAATCGCCGCAGCAATTCGCGCAGCGCCTGCAGTCGGACTACGACCACTTCGACGCGCTGAACCGCAAGTTGACCCTGAAGCAGTAAGACCTGACAAAACCTTGATGGAAATGATCCAGCGATGAAAGCAGCCATGATTATTCCGGGCCCGCAAGGCGGCCACCTGGAAATCCGCGAGATTCCCCGCCCGACGCCGGGTCCCGGCCAAGTGGTGGTGCAGGTGATGGCCTCGGGCCTGAACCGGGGCGAACTGATCCGGGTAGGGGAAGCGAAGAACGGCGGCCCGATACTGGCCGGCATCGAGTTCGCCGGCATGGTCAGCGAGGTCGGACCCGATGTGCACAGCGTGCGTGAAGGCGACCGCGTCACCGGCCACGGCTGGGGCGGCCAGTCCGAGTATGTGCTGGCCGAGGCGCGCGCGCTGATCCCGATCCCGGCCACGCTGTCCTGGGTCGAGGCGGCCGCATTCCCCAACGTGTTCATCAGCGCGCACGACGCGCTCGTCACCAACGGCGAGTTCCATTCCGGCCAATCCGTGCTGGTAAATGCCGCCACCGGCGGCATGGGACTGGCCGCCGTCCAACTCGCCGCCCAACTCGGCGCCAGCCAGGTCATCGCCACCTCGCGTTCGGCGGCCAAGCTGGCGCGGCTGCGTGAATACGGCGCGACCCACACCATCGATGCCTCGCAGTCGGACACCGTGCAGGCCGTGAAGGACGCCACCGACGGCCGCGGCGTGGACGTGATCATCGACTCGCTGGGCGGCGCGGTGTTCGACACCAACCTGAAATGCCTGGCCGTGCGCGGCCGGCTAGTCATCATCGCGCGGATGAGCGGCGTCGATACCGCCCAGGTCGACATCAAGCATATGTGGGTCAATCGGCTGAAGCTTGTCGGGACCACCTTCCGCACCCGTACCGAGGAAGAACGGCTCGCCTTGATCGAAGCGTGCGCGCGTGATGTGCTGCCGCTGCTGCGCGAGAATCGCCTCAAGATGCCGGTCGACCGCCTGTTCGCACTCGACGACATCGCACAGGCCCACGCCTACATGGCAACCAACCAGCACTTCGGAAAAATCGTCCTGGCCGTCCACAAGAGTGTGATGGCGGCCGCCGCGCCAATCACCATGTCGCAGACTGCGACGAAGGAGCTTGCATGACCATAAGGATCACACCACTCACCGGCTCGATCGGTGCCTCGGTCGAAGGCGTTTCGCTCTCGGAGCCCTTGACCGACGAACGGTTCGAGCAACTGAGCAAGGCATTCCTGCAGCACTGCGTGCTGGTGTTCCGCGAGCAGCCGCTCAAGCCCGCGGCTCAGCTGGATTTCATCCGTCACTGGGGCGAGCCGGTCGTTCCGGCCTTGCTGTCCAAGCTGCGGCTCGATGAGTATCCCGAAGTGGTCCAGATCCGAACGGCGCCGAAGGAGCTGATTTCGACCGAGGCCTGGCACTACGATGCGCCGCACACGCCCGTGCCGCCCAAGATCACCATGCTCAGCGCGCAGGTGGTGCCGGTGGGTGGCGACACGATGTGGTGCAACCAATATCTCGCCTACGATAGGCTGACTCCCGTCATGCAACGCATGCTGCAAGGCTTGCGCGTCCATTTCCGCGCAGTGCGGCTGGCCCGCTCCCAAGGCGTGTGCGAGTCGGATGTGCCCTCCGCCGTGCATCCGATGGTGCGCACGCATCCGGAGACCGGCCGCAAGGCGCTCTACATCGGGCATCCGGACAATGTGCTGGGCATTGAGGGCATGACGGAGGCCGAAGCCCGGCCCTTGCTGAACTTCCTATATGAGCACAGCACGCAGCCGGACAACATCTACCGCCACATGTGGCGCGTCGGCGATGCGCTGATGTGGGATAACCGGTGCACCATGCACTATGCGGTCCACGACTACGGCAACCACGAGCGCCTTTTGAACCGGGTCACCCTAAAGGGCGAAGTGCCCGCTTGAAAAGTAATGCCGTTCAGTTAAGTCCTTTCTGAGGTACCGGACGGTGTAGAGCTTAGGCAGGGCTTTGACCACACGGGGGCAAATACGCCCCCGTCGTTTTTGTACGATCGCCAACTGAAATTTGGCGCGCATGCGCTGCCGGCAGCTTGCCTGGGGCCATGCCGGCTGCCCAGATCAGTTCACCCTGTATCAGGCGCAGAGCTCGTTTTGATTTCCCAACGGCGGCGGTAGGACGGAAGGATATCGGTGGGCTTGAAGCGTCGACGGTCCGTCAATGACCGTCAACAGGATGCGATCTGAGTCCTTGTCTCGAATCGCACGAGCTGTTTAGCTCTTTGGCAAGGCCGGATTCTTGGTCCGCGCCTGAGTCAAGACCTTCATCTGGACGATGCCATCGTCGTCGCTGCCTGAGAGCAGCGGGGCTAAGTGAACCGCCCCGGGTTTAGTGGAGGCTCCAATTCTTGAGAGAATGGAGCCCATGAGCAAGCAGACCAAGTTTTCCCCCGAGGTCCGAGAGCGAGCTGTACGTCTGGTTCGAGAGCAGCGCAGCGAGCATCCATCGCTGTGGGCGGCAGTCGAATCCATCGCACCGATGATCGGTTGCACGAGCCAGACACTGTTGGGGTGGGTCAAACAAGAGCAGGTGGAGAGCGGCGATCGCGATGGCGTGACCACGTCGGAGCGTGAACGCCTCAAGGCGCTGGAGCGCGAGGTAAAGGAGCTGCGCCGCGCCAACGAGATCCTGAAGTTGGCAAGCGCGTTTTTCGCCCAGGCGGAGCTCGACCGCCGTTTGAAGTCCTGAAGGCCTTTGTCGATCTGCATCGCGACGCCTTCGGGGTCGAGCAACCATTGCACGGCTCGGTGATGTCCGGTTCCATTAAGGACGAGCAGCCGGACATACCGCGCCTGTTCAGCCACAAGGACAAGCGGGGCAACAAGCCGCCGGCCAACCGGCGGTGAAGGGGTGCATTCGGCCTAGGAGACCGACATACTCACCAAAGCGTCCCGCGACGGATTGCTGTTCCCCGAGATTCAGAGGAGCCTCGGCGATGATGGCCTGACCCTGATCGCCGACCACGCTTGAGTGCATGCGCGACGTTGCCGAGGCTGCCGCCTCGCCAGATCATCGTCGCCTACGAGCGCAGCCTCGCGCAGGACTCACTGTCCCACGCCTGATCTGCGGCAAGCCCCCTCCAAGCCGACAGGGAAGGTCATCGCGCTGGGCGTGCGCCGGGTGAACGACATTTGTGCGCCATTAGACACGACTTTAGGTAGCCGACTCACACTCCGGCTCCAGAGAGGTTGTCGTCATGAACTTCATGAACTAAAATAGGTTCATGACCATACCCCGCCGTATTTCACTTCGCGCGCGTTTCGCCGCCGCCCCTGTCAGATTCGAATCTGCCCAGGTTCCGATTAGCCGGGCCCGCGCTCGGCGGGCGACATCCTCCGCGGCAGCACGCGAGTCGCAACACGCCACGCCCCGTGAGCTAGTTGAGACCGCTGTAGCTCTCGTCAACGACGCGTCGCGTGAAGTCGCATTGTCCGTCGAGGTCCAGCATGAATTGGATGCCGCACTGGGCAGGATTGTTCGGATCTTTGCGAAGCCGAATCGTCCTTTCCGCGACCGTCGTTCTATTGCTGCCGGAGAGCCTGTGGCACATGCGGGGGAGGCGGCACATTCCGATCCGCTGCAGGCGGCGCGTGAACGTGGTCGACTGGCAGCCGCACATGAGTGGGAGCAGCCGGAGAACCTGTCCCTTAAGGACGCCGCGCTTTATGCGGGACGTTCGGACCGCGCTATCAATCAGGATCGCCAGGGGGGGCGGCTCTACGCACTCGTGCTGCCGGGGCGCGAGCGAGGGTTTCGCTATCCGTCGTGGCAGTTCCACGTCGATTCCGAGCGGCTGGCCGCTGTGCTTGCACCGTTCGTGGCGGCGGGAGCGAGCAGTTGGGTCATCCATAACTTTCTGCATCGCCCGCAAGAAAGCCTAGAGGGGCGCACACCGGCGGATTGGATCGCCGACGCAGTGGTCCCGATAGACGTCGTTGTGCGGCTCGTCGAGGCGCGGTACCGCGACGAGCAGGGCGCCGCATGACCTTTAGCGCAGAAGAATTTGGTTGCCCGCTGCCGCCGGCCGACCCGGCTGAGCGACGGCTTGCTACAAAAACACTCGATCTCGAGAAGATAGCGCTCTGGCGGATCCATCGCGCGCATCTGCACCCTATTTACTACAATCGCCGCTCGCCGGGCGTAACCCACTACCGGTTCGATGCGGCAGGCGGCGAGTTCGGCGTGCTCTATGCGGCTCCGAGCTTTACCGCGTGCATGGCCGAAGCAGTCATTCG
Organism: Cupriavidus sp. IK-TO18; assembly: GCF_015549295.1. Taxonomy (NCBI): domain Bacteria; kingdom Pseudomonadati; phylum Pseudomonadota; class Betaproteobacteria; order Burkholderiales; family Burkholderiaceae; genus Cupriavidus; species Cupriavidus sp. IK-TO18. Next base: position 140,329 of record NZ_JADGMP010000016.1, on the reverse strand, counting down.
GGAGCGCTTCCAGGGACAACGTCTGCCGTTAATGCTCGATGAGCATGAACTGAGCAGGAGATGTGTTTGCAGGCTCACCGTGGGCGATCCTCGGCCTCTCGTGCTCGCGGATCTTACCGGTGCGCTGACCGCCCTTGGCATGGACGCTCGAGTGTTTTCGGTCACCGACTACCTTGGCCCGAACCTGTGGAGTTCGGCTTTGCATGCGGCATTTCCTCGGATCGATGGCTTGTATTTTCAGTCGCGCCTGGCGGGCGAGCCCAGCGTCGCGATCTTCGATGACCGTGCACAACTGGTGCCAGCAAGTACCCCAACTCCGCTGTTCGACTTTCCCGAATTGGGCCCCTATCTGACGGCCAATCAAATTGCCCTAGCGCCGACCGACGACGATTGGACGTCGAACGCCTAGCGCGGCCAGGCGCGACACCTGCGACATTTGAGCCGGGGGGCGGTCTGACTGGCTCCTAGCGGTTTTTGTCACCGCTGCCCGCACCATCGCCACCACCGGTGGTCTGCTACCGCAATGCCGCGGGGCAGAGTTGGGACGGGCAGGGCGACATGCCCGACTGGCTGCGGCGGGCGGTCAACGCGGGGCAGAGTAAAGAGTTTTACCGGGTTGGGTAGCGCGCTACAGATCCGTGCTCCCACCGCGGATCGCCATGTGGCCGTCTTCCCCTGTGATAGCGGACTTCCCATATCTTGGCACGCCTCCAGAGTCTGCCTTCAGGCAGCCTCATTGCGTTCAAGCCTGTACAGTTGGCGAGGAAATCGCGCAAACCATCTGCACGCGGTCGGACGCCACCAGCACGCATCGTCGCTCCGAACTCGCCCGCCTGCAGGCGCTGACTGGTGGTGCACACGGCGGCAAAGCGTCGGCTGGCTACGCTGACCGCGTGCGTCGCCGCGTGCAACCGAACATCGTTTTTGCCGCCGATGTGGAAGGCAACCCGTCCGCCGTGGTGACGGTGCAGATGGCATCGGACGGCTCGCTGCTGTCGGCACGCGTCTCCAAGTCCAGTGGCGACGCGGGCTGGGATAACGCTGTGCTGCGCGCGGTCGAGCGATCTAATCCGCTGCCGCGCGACGAGAGCGGCAAGGCTCCATCCAATATCACGATCACATTCCGTCCCAAGGACTAAACGACTTAAAGCCATCATCCCGGTGAGTGGGTCATGCGAGTCGGCTCCCTGTTCGCGGAGAACCCGTCAAGCCTGAGTATTGTACGACCTTCCGAATTGCTCACATGCGACGCACCACGTGGGGGGTGCCATTCTTGCTCATTTGATGCGGAAGGCTGAACCGCGCCGGGCTTCAGAATGGAAACAGCCCAGCCGACGAAATTTTCCCTTCTGAGTTCTGGTACGTCAGGGAACTACCCCGCCCACCGTCGTCCATAATGCGCTTACATGGGCAAATTGATCGAAGGCGTCGTCATGCCAGCATTTGGCCGGGCCATTGTCACCTGGTGGGTATGGCTCGCTCTCTCGGGCCTGACGGTTGCCCACGCACAGGAACTGGAACCTCGTGCTTATTCCGCCTTACCGGTCGGCGCGAACTTTCTCGCTGCTACCTATACGTTGCTGACCGGCGACGTCCTGACCGACCCATCACTGCCCATCACGGATGTGTACGCCAGGATAAACATCTATGGGGTCGGCTATGTGCGCGCATTCGACCTTGCCGGGCGAACGGCTACGATCGGCGTAGCCATACCTTTCGCGACTGGCGATGTCAGTGGAAACGTGTTCGACGCACCGCACTCCGTTCACCGCGCGGGAATTGGCGATGTCCGAATGCGGCTGGCCGTCAATTTCGTCGGCGGTCCAGCACTGAGTCCCGCCGATTTCGCAAAGCGGGCACCGACTGGCATGCTTGGCGGGAGTGTTACCGTCATTGTCCCAACGGGCCAATACAATGCAAACCGCTTGATCAATATTGGTGCCCATCGCTGGGCTGTGAAATCGGAAATCGGGCTGTCGCGGCCCATTGGCAATTGGTTTGCAGAAGTCTCCGCGGGTGTGTGGGTGTTCGGAGACAACACGGCTTTCCTGGGCAGCAACCGGCGAGCACAATCTCCCCTCGGCGTACTACAGTTGCATGGCGGCTACCAGATCCGGCCTGGCTTTTGGCTTGCCGCCGACGCTGGCTTCTATACCGGCGGCAATACCTCGGTGAACGGCGTGACTAATGCCGATCGGCAGGAAAACTCACGTTACGGCATCACGCTATCGGTACCGATCGTCCATGGCTGGTCTGCCAAGCTGGGGGCGTCGAGGGGACTGATAACTCGCGCAGGGGGCGACTACAAGGCAATCACGCTGGCGCTTCAGTACCAGTGGCTGGACCGTTGAAGCCGCCGCCGGACGCCTAGCTCTCCTCGATTTTCACCTCGATACGTCCTTCCCGAATTGCCGCGAGGAAGGCCCGGAAATCGCTCCGGTTCTGGGACGCGTATTCGGTGGCGAACTCGCAGATTGCGTCGTCAAAGGTCTGGCCGGAGCCCATATACCCCGCCATCATCGCGGCATCGCCCGCCCTTGCATGCGCACGGGCCAGCGCGTGGGCGCACATCCGGCCGTACTGCCTCAGCAGGCCGGCATCCCAGTCCTCGATGAGGGCAGACAACTTCATGTCGCGCATCTGACGGATGTAGAAGTCGCGCCCGTTCTTGCCGCGGGTCCAGCCCAGGAATACATCGCTGGCGGACTGCATCAGCCGCTGGCCGACGATGATGCGCTGGCCGTGATTGTCGTACACGCTCTTGCCAGCATAGGGCTCTAGCACCGACGCCCGGGCCTCCTTCACCTGCACGAACAAGGGGTCGTTGTCCGCTGCCATGAAAAGGCACACGGCGCACATCGTGCCGACACTGCCGACACCGACCACCTTGATGGCCATGTCGAAAAAGTGGAAGCGGTCGAACAGCACCCGGGTATGGTCGGCCAGGCTCTCGCGGTACCGTGCGATAGCCTCCTCGTAGCCCGATGACAGACCGGGCGCCTGCTCTTCAGAGGGATGGAAGATCAGCGGCGGCTCGTCTTTGATCCTCGGATGCAAGCCTTCCTCTGCGACGAATTTGGGATAGAGATGGTCGGGCGTCGACTTGCGCCGTTCCGCCGCGATGCGTTCAGCCAGCCGCTTGCGCGCCGCCTCGACGACTTTGGGATCGCCAGAACGGTCCTCGTACTTTTGCAGGTCGATCCGGTCGTACCAGACATCAAGTGCGCGCATCTCCGCGTAGTTATACATCCGCTCCCGGTACTCGCGTACGGAGTCAGTCGCCACGCGTGCCGCATCGCTCCTGGGTAGCGCCAAATGGTCGGCCGCGATGACGATGCTGGCCGCCAGTCGCTTCAGGTCCCACTCGAAGGGAGCTGGAAGGGTTTCATCGAGGTCGTTAATATCGAAGATGACATTACGCTCCGGCGTGGCGAAGCCGCCGAAGTTCATCAGGTGCGCATCGCCGCAACTCTGTACGCGGATGCCGCTGGTCGGGGCGGTTGCCAGGTCGGCCGCCATAATTGCGGCCGCGCCCCGATAGAAGGCGAAAGGCGAGGCCGACATGCGGCCGAAGCGGATGGGGACCAGCTCCATCATCCGGCCGGCGTTCGACTCTTCCAGCATCGTCACCGGGTCGCGACGGTCTGGGGCTGGCGTCCAGCCAGATTGAGAAGAGCGCGGCACCGTGTCGCGCAGGGCCCGGCCCCGGGCGGCACGCTCGTCGGCGGTCAGGTAGGCGGATGCGGGGGCGCTTTCGCCGTTGCGAAGGGTCTTGTCTGCCTTGGCCATGGTGCATCCTTCCTTATTGCCGTTTTGCCGGCATCGGGCTGGCGGCAATGCCGGGCCCGTGCTGGAATTCGTCAACTGCATCGGCCACGGTAGGTCGGCCGCCAAGGCGCGGCGCGATGCCGGCGGCCCCCAGCTCGTCGACGAGGGTCGCAAACATCGCGCGCCCGCAACCGGCTGGTTGTCCGGGTGGCGTTCCATGTCGGAGACGTTGGCCTTAGAAACGTTTCTGCCCACGGCGCCTCTCCTTCCGCGATGCCCTTGCGTGCCACGCGACCTGTCCCAGGCCGCGCGCCCTTCCGAGGTCATCCCACCTTCCTTCTGAATCAAGTAAAGGCGATTGGCCAATCAATAGATATAAAACTAGCTGCCCTATGGGCGTTCGGATTGACCCACGTCATGTGACCCCAGCCCAGCGCCAAGCGCGCGACTGAGCGCGCGATACATTGCCGGGGTGTCTGACCCCGTAGACAAGGAAGCGACGATCGCCGTCCTCGCTTGGAAGGCTGTAGCCGTTTCTGCCATTCGGTAGGATCGCGGCAAGGGACCCTTACGGCACCGATTCACGGACATTCGTGTCGCCTCGGCTGTCTTCCACGGCAAGGCGCGTGATGCTTGCCGCCTCCTGTCCGCCATTCAAAGCAGCTTCAGGCGGGGTGGATGTCTCATCGGTTAGGTCTTTCAGGATGACAAGAAGAAAGTTCAGCGCTTGCTGCACGCGCTATTTTTCCGCTGCCACGGCGCTCGGCAATGTAAATCCAGGGGGTGCCTTAACCCACGGGTAGCCCTTCAGCGCCATTTGATAACCGGTGTCATAGAGGGCACGCATGTATTCGTTGTCGAACTCCTCCTTGTGTGGTGCGTTGAAACTCGCTGGGATGAAGCCAAGGTTGAAATCAACGCCATCGCGCTGCGCCGTGGCATAGATACGATAAAGGTCCCCAATGCCCTGGCTTTGGATCAGCGAGGTGACCGCACGAGCGGCAATGCTCATCGTGGAGCGCTCGACTTGCGCCCATTCCGTGTCGAGTCGGGCGTTGCGAATCACATAGAGCTTGCGCTCGCGGCTAACGCCAACAGAAGCCGCGTCCTCCTTGACGCGGATCACCGCCGGGTAGGCAAATACCTGCGCGACGATACCGCCGTCGACGTGCATCTCCTGGTAGTGCTTGCCGTCGACTTCCACGTCAATCATCATCGGCGGAAAGCCACCTGGAATCGAGGCGGAGGCGACCATAACTTTCACAAACAGGTCCAATGCGTTGGGCCCGCCATAGCTTGCGATCTTGCCCATGTCCCAGATAATTCCGCGGCGCGCATCGAGGTCAGCAGTGGCCACCAAAAGCATGCGGCCTTTAGCGTACTCCGTGGCAATCTCCTTGAGCAGATCCTCGGTCACCGATTTTCGCGTCAGCCTTAGCAGTGGCGCGTTGTCGGCCATCCCGTCGCTTAACACGCCCCCAAGAAAGCTGCGCGGTTTCATAACGTCTTTTGGGGAAAGGGTCGTATAGACCTCCTTCAGCGTCGCATCGTACTTCGGCCCAAGAAAAGCGAAGGGCGCGATCAGCGCACCAGTGCTTATGCCGGTGACGAGTTTGAACACCGGTCGTGTCCCAGTCTCCGTCCATGCATTCAGAAGGCCGGCAGCAAACGCACCGTTGTCACCGCCACCCGAAATCGCGGCGTACACCGCCGCAGGCATAGGCCCTTTGTGCCCCTCCCGGGCGCGGTAAGCCTGTTCCCGCCTAAGTGACTCAAAAGCTGCTTCGGTGAGTTGTGGAGAATCGATCCCTGCGACGTAGCGTACCCCGGGCATGCCGGGTATTTCAGCCTTTGTTGTTAGGTCGGGGGGAACTGCCGGCAGGCGTGCCGGCGCGGTCGCGCACCCTTGCAAGACAAGCATGAAAGCCGCAATTAGGCTGAGGACGGTGGACTTGAGGTTAAGTTGGGCGTCGGTGACGCCCGCAAGTGACCCCATCGCAGCAAATAACCGGCTCATGATTTCGCCCTCCTTGCATTGGGTGGCCTTCCACCTGCAAGGCCATTGCCTCGGTCCCTTGGATTGGCGTCCACATCGACGCGTATCTTTCTATTCGGCTAACGCAGAGCACGTTCTGGGAGAGTTTACTCTTGGCAGGTTCAATCCACAGAGGGCACAAGCATGACGGTATGAATGCGTACGAATCGGCTGAAACAGCGAATGACGCGACGAGTGTGATCTACGAAGGGCCATTGTCTAGCCGGGGCCGCCCCCTTGAGTGTCGTGGTGACGTTGAGGGCGAACGGCTGGAGATGGCCGGCCCCCTTCGGATGCACGCTGGGAACCTGCGATCGTCCCTGACCCCTGCTGCCGTTCAGACCCGGGCAATCGCAATGGCGGCTTTCAAGCAGCGCTTGCAGAAGCCGACATCCGAATGTCGGATTCTGCAAGCGGTGCCGAGTGGCCGTAGTTGGCCGGTTGCGCATGTACAGGGGCGCGCCAGAATCCGACCGCGCAAATACATAGCATCGTTTTCGTCGGCCAGTATCTGCCGCGCTAGTACTTGATGTCCCGTTTTTCCTGGCGGCCCTCCTGCTTCGTGTCGCGCTTGTCTTGCCGGCACTGGGCGTTACTCTTCTGGTTTGCAGCCCGGCAGTCGACCTTGCCCCCGCGCGCTTCCTGCTTGGCAGCCTGGTTTGCGTCCCTGCCTTGTTGGCGCTGTTGCGACTGGTTGGTGGCCAGGGCGGCCGCCGATGGCATCAGAAGTCCGGCTGCGGCCAGCATTGCGCACGTCCGCCGCCAAAGTCCATTTCTTGATTCGACCATTTTCACCTCCTCCGTGATGGGCGGACACGGCGATCCGTTGTCGCACAACGCCGCCTTTGAATGCTCGTAGACAACCAGACTGAAGAAGCCTCCTCCGACAAACGAAAGCATCCCCGCCCGCAGCCGATGATGACACGAATGAGTGTCGCCTAGAACAGATTCCCATACGCGAGCCATTCCTCAAAGGATGGCAATGGTTCGCGAGTGGCCGACGAGTTCAAGTCAGTTGCGGCGCGCGTCAAGCGTCTGTTTGGCCATACCTGCGTTTGAGCATCCGCGCGGTCTTCTGCGAAGATGTCGCTTGATGGCTGGCTACTGCCGCTGCGTTCCCTCCAGGCGCGTAGGCAAAGGGAGAGACTGCGCGCCTGGCCAGGATTCACATGACGCCAGCGTTGCCCGGGCGCGGCAATAAGGTTCGATAACGTTCTGCTTATCGCGCCAATGTCACGCGAAGGGGATGCAGGAGGAGTTGGCAATCTTGACGGGGTGGGCGCCTGGAAGACTTCGTCATGGTCCGCTCAGGCCGTCTGGGAATGGACGCGTGCGGATCTTTAAGGACGTTGGGCCTGGACACGCCTAGCTACGTCTGGACATCGCGCGGCTCGTTCCTAAAGGAGCTCCGCTCTAGCACTTGACGGTCACGGCCGTGGATCAGCAAGTCCACCTTTGCGCGCTTAGCCTTCTCTGTACCGGCGGCGATCGCATGGTCCAAGGAAGTGAATCGGTGTTGGCTGCTGGAGCCATCTTCCGATTCAACAGCCCAGCCATCATCGGTAGGCACTACGTGGATGTTCTTGCAAGGCACGGACGTCTCCGGGAATTGGTGGAGCTAGGGTGTCCTGCGCAGGGGCACCACGTCGATATCAGCCGTCCACCGGCAAAAGTTGTGCCCTCGCCCCGAGTATGTTGGCTAAGAGAACTGATTGCCAATCGTTGTCGGTCACGGTGACATTTCATACTGTGATTCGCAGACTAATCCAAACTATTCAACATGTCAGCGCAAGTTTGTGTGGTGTCGCGCGAAAGCATTACATGGCATAGCCTCTGTGGCTCGGCTGTCCCAATTAGGGGTGATGGTGCTTTCGGTGCTGATTGACACGGTCTCAACAAGATAGCCGTTCTGTATCAACGAGTTGTGCAACGAGCTTTTTGTGGAATAGTCGTTGTATGTATGTTGTTGATTTAATAGAGGATTTCTCGCGTCGGCGTATTATTTTGAGCTTGCCCCCGAAAAACGAATCCCTTGCTGAGCGTTTAAACTCAAGCAAGGAGAGTCAAGAAGATGAGCAAGACGAAGCGGGCGCGCTACACGCTCGAATTCAAGTTGGAAGCAGTTCGACTGGTCAAGGCCGGCCAGAGCGTTGCGGCGGCGGCCGCGACGATGGGCGTGCCAGCGCAGTCGATTTCCAACTGGGTCAAGGCTGAGCAGGAAGACAAGCTCGGCGGGGCCGGTACAAAACCGGTAAGTCCGGAGCAGATGGAATTGTCGAGACTTCGTGCCGAAGTGGCGCGCCTGAAGATGGAGCGTGACATCCTAAAAAAGGCGTGCGCGTACTTCGCGAAGGACTCGACGTGAAGTACGCCTTTATCGAACGCAATCGTCGCCACTGGCCGATTTCGGTGCTATGCGAGGTGCTGGAAGTCAGCCCCAGCGGCTTTCATCAGCGGCGGCAACGCGCCGCTCAGGACAAGCCCAAGCGCCGCCGCGTAAGCGACGACGCGCTGCTGGCCCACATCAAGGCGATTCACGCGGAGGTCAAGGGCGAATATGGTTGGCCTCGCATGTGGAAAGAGCTGGTTGCGCGCGGCGTACGCGTGGGAAAGGAGCGTGTGCGCAAGTCATGGGGCTGACGTAGTTCAATGTCGAATGCAGTCGGCGGGCATTGTAGAAGCCGAGCCAGTCGACGATTTCATCCATCGCGGCACGCCGCGTCGCAAAGTGCCGACCGTGCATTCGTGCGACCTTCAGCGAACCCCACAGGCTTTCGGTAGGCGCATTATCCCAGCAATCGCCGCGCCGGCTCATAGACGAACGCATGCCGTACGCCTTGAGCGAGTCCTGGAAGACGAGAAGAATTGGGCTGCCGCTCAGCAAGGGCAAGCGGCCTGATGGCTCGGCTATGGGGTTCGTGAAACAGGGGTAAGGTCAATCAGCCTCGACAGGCTATGACGCCGCACAGGAAAACTGACGGTAGGGTCTCAAGATGAGAGGTGAGCAGCAGTCGGGGACTCACAACCTTCTCCATGCACCCGTAGTGGGGTCCTCCACGAATCTCGGCCAACCGCCGGTATGCCGCATGGCCCCGGGGCGCGGAAACCGGGTGTCCAAACTCTGGCCGAGTTGCTTGGCCATCAGCCTGAAGTCCTTGACGAGGCGGCCCTTTATAAGGGATTCGTGGGTGCCGAGTGACCGCAACACATGCACATGCGCATCCCACATTTCCTGCACCGTCACCAATGTCTCTGCCCCGTTCGGAATCAGTTCCTTCAGCATGTTCGTCTTGACGTTGTGCACGTACCGGATTCGCTGGCCACCGGCCATGATGAACATCTCCCGCGATACGGCTGGGTTCTTTGGCACCACGAAAGCCATGCCAAGGCCTTTCTCGTCGAAAGCCGTCGTCAGATTTGGGTTGTTGCGCCAAAACCGCTGCTCAAGCAGGTGATCGATCTCGAAAATTTTGCCAACATCTGGCACCTTGTTCTTCAGGTTGTTCCGCAGGTTTCGTAGTGTCCCGTAGTCCTCGACACCCCGAGCCACGAGGAAGTCGTAGGCGTCGATGTGTTTCTTGGTCAGTCGCCGCGGCAGCACATCAGCCCTCTCGGCACGATTGATGACTTCCACGAATTCGTCCCCGAGCGCGCGCCTCAGCAACTGTTTCGGAAGTCCGCGATTAGCCTTTTTGGCCCAAGATGCGGGATCGAGTGCAGGTAACTTCTTGCGCAACTTCGGCTGCAGATACCGGTTGTACGCGGCGGCTAGGTCCGCGTCGCGGAATCCGGTGAAGTCCGGTTTGAACACTTTCCTCATTAGTCGCCGCTCGACGGCGACGAGGTAAGCGTCGTTTACGACGTCGGTGAACTTGTCGACCAGCTTCGGCAGCGGGAACGCAATCGGGTCGCGAAGGTGTCGGTCGAACGCACTGAGCAGGTCGTCCCACTGGCGAGGTGGGAGGTGGCCGACTGCCTCTACGTAGCCGGCGTCGGCAATTCGCCTGATCTGGCTCAAGGTTGCGTCCTCGGTCGCCGCCTCCAGCCTTGTTCCTTGGACGATCTTGCGCAGCGAGCGAACACCTGCAGCCGAGACTCCGAGCCCAATTGCCGTCGTGATGCCCATCAGCAAGAGCTCTTCTTCGCTGACGTTGTAGCCGAAAAAAGTCTTACCGGTGGCCGCGGCATAGGCGAGCTGACCAAGGTCGTAGACGACGCCGACGACAGGGATGAAATTGATGGCAAGCTCGAATAAGGCGATCACCCAAGGTTGGCGGTTGCTGGGGATGAGCTCGTCGATGGCGTGGCGACGGAAGCGCAGGTGAGGGAAGTCCGCTTTCCCGAGCGCAGCGCCCTGAGGTGGCACGTCGCTCAACCTCGAGACCTCGCATGCCTCTACGATCAGCGCGTCTTTTTGATCCTCGTGCGCGCGAAGGCGTATCTTGACGTCGCGCGTATGCACAATTCTGATAACTGTGCTCGATGGGTCCACGTCGATGAACTCGTGTTCCTTGAGCTCTTCCATCCACTCTTCCGGACGGACGTCGTAGCAGTACGCCGACGGGTTGCCCGGGTTCGAAAGCGTCACGTCCACCTTGGCGAAGCCATCGATCTGCTGGAACGTGACGGCGTTTTCGCCGGGCGTGACCTGCACAGCTTTCTGCTGCTTTTTCCAGTCTTCAATCGCGTCATCATTGGAAGTAAGTGATAAGAGGAATTTCTCCTGTTCGATTCTCTGAGGCTGGCCGATGATGCTGTACCAGTCCAGTGTTTCGTCGGGATCGCCTAGCAGCCCTTCGTCCTGGCACCGGTGCAGATGGACCTGCGGATAGCGCTTCGGATCCAATGCGTTCCATCCGATGGGGACGTTTTGCTCACGGCCGGGCGGTCCCGTCCGCTGCGTCACTGTCACCCCGCGCGCCACAGCGAGTCGGAGGTGCGCCCACTCAAGCTCGAAGTAGTCCCAAGCGAAGGGCCGCACCCCAATCTGGTGCCACGGCGGGCTATTCAGCGCCAGAATGGTACGGTTGCTGGTCCGCCATTGAAGCGAGGACTCGTACCAAGTAATTGTGGCACTGCCTGTCGAGGGATCCTCCACGACCTCGACTTTTGGCGGCAATGCAAACAGGTAGACCATAGCGACTGCCCTAGCTCTTGGTGATTACGAGTCGTCCGGACGGCCAATGGTTGTCACGCCCATTGTCGGGGCCGATTCGCTCCCACCGCGGGAGATCGGAGTTGTAGAGGAGGATCAGCGACGTTGGCACTCGGACCTCCAACGGGTCGTGACGGCATTGGTGAGACGTCGACCGCAGTGCAGGTGCATGGGATAGGGGATAGATCCATCGTCTCTGACCAGGTAATAACAGCAGAGCGACTCCCCCGCCTACACCTCTTCGCCGGTCTGTGGATCCCAGGTCGGCAGTTGCGGCTTGGTGACGCTACGCGCCAGCACCAACGGCGTCGGCGCCAAAACCGTCCATTCCTTCGGAGAGTCGGGTGGCCAGGCAATCTCATCGCCCGGTCCGCCCAGCGAAGTCATCTGCTCATCGATGAATGAGACGTAGTTCGGATCGCCCATCTTCGGGAGCCCGAGCCCGCCATAGACCTCGCCGGTCTCCATGTAATGCTTCACGGCATTCTCGAATCCGGGGCGCACTGAGATCTGCACGCGCGCCGCGCCCGCATTCAAGAAGGCTGCGAAATCAGGATCGGGATGGGTCTGTACGACCGTGCGATCCCATTGCTGGCGGCGGCCCCAAAAATAGGGATACAGAACCCAGACCATATGCTCCCACTCGAACGCTTGCTGCAGGAAGCGAATCTCCGGCTCCGACGTCCGCACTGCGTCTGTGTCCACCGTCGGATGGCTGCTAAGAGAGCCGTCGGCTTGGCTGAAATCGTACTCGCCCATCAAAGCGAAATCGACGGGGGCATTGCGCATGATGTCAATCGCGGATCGTTGCAGCTCAAACCGAACCATTCGCTGGAGTTCCAACCGCGACCCTTCTGGCAATTTTGTGCTCTCCGCTTGCTGGGTGGACGTAAGCTGGATGATCGTCTGCTCGTATTCGAGGCGCAGTTGCTCGTAGCGCGCCGACACTCTCGCGTAGGCTTCGATCGCCCAATCGCGTCGCGCGTCCTCGGTCAGTTCGAGATTGAGGGTAATGGCACCTACGATACTGGTGAAATTGTCTGCGTTGAAGGCGGCCGCAATGGAAGGTCCGGGCTGCGGAGTGACGAACGTGAAATCCTCGGCCGCCTTTCCCTTGTTGTCGGTCAGATTATTGATGATCCAGGTGTTGACCAGATTTCCCGCAATCCAGCCGCCATTAGGTTTGCTATTTGAATCCTCAACTTCCACTGAAAGGACGAAAGAGCCGTCGACGGCGACATATCCTTCCGGTATCTGCAGGTCCTTGTTCTGCGCATGCTTCGCGCTGCCTCCGCTACCGGTGTTGGATATTGCCATTGAGACTTGCTTATGCTCCTCGGGAAAGTCCGGCAGGTCGCTGACCTGATAAGCCCGAATCACCTCTGCCCGCTTGTCCGCGATGTTGGCGAGCGTCAACGACTCGAACAACTCGGCGTCTGGCCGTTGGAGGGGATTGTGCATTTCAACGCGCGACACCGCCATCTGCCAGATGAGGGCGGCAGGCTCCGGAATTAGCAGGTCATAGAGTTCACGCTCGCCGTAGCAGAAAATTTTGGCCCGGCTGACGCGCTCAAGATATTGATATATGCCAGATATGTGGTCCGGCGCAGTGGTATCGCGGGTGAACCCATGGCGGTTCAGCTCAGTTATTTCCTCTTCGATCACCGAGCGGACCTCTCGCGTTACACGCTCCATGGTGCGCTTGACGGCACGCTCCACGGTCTCACGCGAATATTCTTCGGCGATCTTGGCGGCTTCCTCCGTGGAGCGGCTGTACGAAGCGCTGGCGGAGGCGACAACCTTTGTCGGCCCACGGCTGGTGACCTGGATGCTACCCTCGGCCCGTAGGTCTTCCTTGATCACGTCGCTGATCTCACGGCTGAGTTCAGCCCGATCGGTGACTTGCAGGTCGTGAGTTTCCTCTTCCTCCTTGATCACCTGCTCGAACAGCTCGCGCCGCGTCATCAGGCGCTGGGTATGCTCGCGCAAGCGGGTCTCGCCCACCAGGATATTCTCAAGATATGCGATTTCCGATTGCCTGTAGCCGGTGGTTGTCTGCCGCACGACCAGTAGGTCGCTACGCCCGGCCGGCTCCAGATAGCTTGGCAACTGCGCCGCGTTGGCCATCACCATCGGCAATTCCACTAGCATATCGATCGATGTGCCCAAACGTGTCAACCGGTCGCGCAGGTTGGCCGGTAGTGCCGCCGTCAGGTGTTCTGCAAGCGCCCGCCGATAAATCGTCGTGCGCCGTTCGAACTCGGAGAGGTCGACAAGCACCGGATACCCGCCGATGTACGTCCGGGTGATGCCCGCGCGTCGCGGCGGATGCCAGGATCGCTCGGTACCCGCCGGCCGCGGTCCCATAGCCGCGCTGTCCAGGACACGCGTAAGTCGTGCAAGTACGGCCGAATCACGGATGCCTTCGGCCCGCAGCGCTTCGGTCAGCGCCGATGCGCGCGCCCCGCGTTCCAGGTTTGCGATCTCGTCTTCCAAGCGACGCAGTATCTCTCGCCCGCTGGCCGTCTCAAACGATACAGCCGGGAAACGCGGGCCAGGCCGGCCTCCGCCCGATCCTCCACCGCCCGGGGCCGGTGGCTTTCTCGGCGCCTCGGTCGGACGCGCGACGAACACGCGCGGCACGACGAATGGCGCCGTCAACCACGTGACTAACTGCTCGCGGTTGGCCGGTGCGTTCGACTGTGTGGTGGCGGCGACTGCGAGGCGGTAGAGACCTGCAACGATGTCCAGAGGCCTCGTACGATGCAGGGCTGCATACTTGAAGATGAGGAGGAGGTCATTGAGCAACGCGGTCGTGCCCCCGCGCTCCAGTTCCGCCGACCAAGCAGCCACAGTCGGTCCGCCCGGCGCCGCCGCGGCAAGGAAGCTCTTCAGATTCGCCTGGTCATGCGGCCACTGGCCCGAGTCCGCCTTGGCGAGCGCTTCGAGCCCGGGCAGCAGCAATCGGACGCCCGGCACACTGAGCCACGCATCCGACCGGCCGTTGAGATAGGCTGCGACCGGCGTGTTCCACAGCAGGTTAGCCGCCTCCTTCGGATCGAGCGCAGGGCGGCTGCCATCTTCGGAGAGTTTGATTTCCTTGGCGATATTCTCCGGAAGCGTGACAGTCACATGAACGAGCCCGACCCCACGTTCGGCATCGGGCGGCCTTTTGGTGGTCAGCGAGAGTAGCGCGGTCCCCTGATAGTCCATGTGATGCCTCCGCAGGTGTATGAGGTGCCGCCTGTCCTCCGCTTCCTCAGCAGAAATGGACACACTTGGCGCCCTCCACGGTCTTTGACAAGCTTCACTTATGTCAACATGAGCTGCTTGTGGCTGCAGATGCTTCGTCAACCGACTCCCGATCCAAGCGCTCAGATTGTGGAATTCCGCAATGTCATTGCTGCCGCCATCAGGGTAACAAGGGTAGTGTGGTAGCAGCCGAGGAAGTCCCGGTGTGCGGCTGTGTCGCCTTCAGCGAAAAGGAAGCTACCTGCGCCGTCGGGTCCCGGCACGGCTCCATCCTCGCGCTGGACAGCAAGCGCGCTATGCAGTCCCTGAGTACTCGCGGGATCATGGCTGGCTTGTAAACAGGCAGCAACCATGGCCAGTTCCGCCGCAAGGTCATTATCGTTGGCGTCAACAAAAGCACGTGTCCAGTATGGGAGCCAAGCGCGCAGGTAATCTGTCACACAAACATCTTCCAGCTCGCGTGCCCCAAAGTCAGTTAGGTAGAACACCTCGTGCGTAATCGCGTAGGCCACCTCCCCGGAGACCACCCATGGTTCGGGCCGTGTTGCTATATAGAGCCCACCCTCTTGGCCTGGCCACTTCGTCAGGCCAAGTTGCCACAAGTTATAGCGCATCGCCAAGCGTGACCAAGGTTGCAGGGGAAGCGCTGCCTCGATGTCCGCGCGCGCAAGTAAGCGTAGTACGCGGTCTAGCGCTGGGTCTCGGAAACCGAGCTGGCGCAACGAAGCATAGAGTGCACAACAAGGCAGGAAATCATGCCGCGCCAGCAGAAGTGCCACCAGTTTGCGGCCATGTTCGCATTGTTGCCAAATCCAGCTGGCCGTCGCATCGAGGAGGGGCAGTTCAAGACCGCATCGCTTCAGCATCCAGACTGTCAGCGCAAGTTCGGTGAGTGGCTTCAATTGTGCCACGTGGTGTTTGTCAAACCGCTGGCTGGTGACTGTGCACACCGCGAAATGCTGCAGGTTCTCATTGAGCCAGGCCATCCCCAACAACAGGCCGCGCCGGGCGATCCCGGCGGTTCTTGGGCTCAGCCGCGGTGTCAAGGCTTGTCCCTCAGACATTTCAGCACACGGTGTTCATGCCGCAGGTCGTCGGTGTCCGAAAGGCGAGCGAGCGTTCGCAACATTGTGCGGCTTTGGGAAAGGAGCCTGTCACGCACGGTTTCGAGATGAGGCGGCGCGGGCAAAGCCGCCACCACGGTCTGCCAGCGCAGCAATTCCACCAGGGACAGCATCCTGGCTGCATCTGCCAGCGCATACATGGCCGCGCATGGTTCGGCAGCGGGCGTGTAACCTCGGGCTGATAGGCGAGCCAAAAGCCAGCTGCCGAGTATCAGCGACGAGTCCGCGAGGAAGCGGCGCGGTGCTTCGCAGCAGGGGCGAAGCACCGCTGCAATGGCATCGGTGCTTCGCCCCGCCGGCAAGCCAGCGAGGAAGGCCTTGGTCTCATGCGTGTTGGCGCCACCAAGAATCAGGCTATCAGCTGCGGCCTGAGTAGCAACGTCGACAGCCTCGTCGGAACGTGGCATTTGCATCCCGTTTCATCCGTTTTGTAGCGGTCCAGCTGACGGCAATGCCTCCAGCTTGACGCAGTGCAGACAAAAGTCGCAGGCGGTTGCTGCCAGTACGCCCTGAGTGCCCAGTCTTACGCCAAGTTTCCGGATACTCTCAAACTCCGCTGGGGTGAGGTATTGGCTTGCCGGGCCAGGCTTGTTGGTTTCGTCACGGGCGGAGTGCGGTCCTTCGGTTGCCACTAGAGCGGGGCGCTGGCTGAACAGCTTGCGAACGACCACTTCCTGCTCGGGCGTCATGCTGACCGATGCCAGGTCGAAGGTCAGCATGGCGGATCCAGCGCCGCCTAGCGTTACTACATGCGTGGTGCGGGTCTGCAGGTGGGAAGTGAGGGTATTGGCATCCATGGAAAGCTCCTTTCCAAAGTGCTGGTGATGCGATCAGAGTCGACTTGCTTACGGCCACGCGCTGCCGTGCGCCCATATTCGGCCGAACATCAATCCGAGCCTGCCAGGCTACAGCCCGCCTTTCTTCTCCAGTCGGATCACGTAGCGGGTCAGTGCCTCGAGAGTAACCCTTAAGTAGGCGCGGGCGAAGCCCAACATTTCTTCAATGGATACCGCGACGGGCGTACAAGTTGACATGCCGCTTCGTGTGAAGGGTTCGCGGGTGAACGGATCCGTTAGGTCGAACACGGTCTGGGCCGCGTTGCTGATGAACTGTAGGCGCTGCAGATTGTCGGTCGACGTGGTGCTGGACAGCGGGTCCACTCGAAGGACTGTTGCCACTTGTCGCCGGAGGTCGGCACTGTGGTGCGTGTCCATAAGGCTCCCCCTGAATGACTCTTGATTCTTTGATTGTGGATTTAGGTTAGGTGAAGAGAGTCTGTCTGACATTAATATTTGTGCAGATGAGATTGAAAAAATAGCGCAGTGCGGACGGTCGCGGATTAAAGGCGATAGTGGCGGAAATGCGCACGCAGAGCCAATTTCGATTGAAGGATCAAGAGCCGCTTCTCTGTAAGCCGAAGATCGGCATGGAGCCATGCGAGCACATTCGCTGCGCGAATTGATTCAAATTTGTTACATATTAAAATTGACTAAATACAGATTTAAAAAGATTTGAAGGCTAGCGTCAAGATACTCCTACCTCTCTGATCGCTGGCCGTCTATTTTTATTTTCAATCCCGACGCCAAAATCGTGGATTCACATCTGGTATGCGATCTTTAAGGCATAACCGTGCCATGCGCCCTTTTGCTGGTCTACGCAGAAAGCGATGGTAACCTGAAGTTTCGATCTCCGACTGCGGGAGGCAGCATGTCTGATTATGTAGAGGTAACCCAGGTCGATGTGAACGCCCTCGCGGAAAAACTTAACGAATTAGGCGCGAAGCTCGACGAAAAGGAAGCGACGGTTCTGTTGGGAATCCTGTCACTGGCGGAGAAGTCCCTGAGCACGCAGACGGTGCCGGATCCCGCCGGCAGTCAACCTGACCAAGCCAAAAAAAGGAAGTTGACGCTAGAGCGCGAAACCATTCGCAATCTCAATGTCTGGGAACGGCTGCTGGCCCCTCGAAGCGAGAGTCTGTGGACTTGCCCCGGACTGCCGGATCCGGGCGCTGACGTCATCAATCCCGCCAAATCATAGTTGGAGGAGCCTGCTCCGCTGTCTGGGCATCTGAGCGCACGGAAACGATATCATCGTGGTTTAGCGGCGTGACCGGCGATCAGGGCCATGGAACTCAATCCTGTTCCTCGCATTGCCGCTTGCAGCTTCAGGCCTGCGCGCCTGGCGCGTGCGCCTTGTGTCGTGACCGGCAACGTGGACGCCTGGCCGGCATTGCAGCGGTGGCAGCCCGCATACCTGAAGACCGCCGTTGGGGCGCGCAAGGTGGCTGTGCGCGAGATAAGCGGGGCGCCCCGAAACGTCTACCAGAACATGCTGGCTGGGGGCAAGGTCCTGTTTTCCGACTATCTTGACTGGGTTGTCGAGATCGCCGGCGCGGAGGATATCCGCGCCATCGCGGCCGCCGGCGCGGACACGGCGCAGCTAACCCGGGCCATCGGGGCTTGCGGGTTCGAAAGCACCTATTATCTTGACGTGAGCCTAGGCGCGTTGTCGCCACTGCTGCTTGCCGACACCGCCGTACCGCCGTGGTTTGCTCTGCCCCCGGTGGACACCATCTTCTGGTGCGGCATACTGGGAACCTCCTCCGGCCTGCACGCAGATATCAAGCCGAACTGCAATGTGCAGGTATTTGGCAACAAGACCTTCACTATGTTTGCGCCGTCGCAAGCACGTTGGCTATACCCCGTGCCGCGCATGACCCATTGCCGCTTCGATCCCAACGTGCCAGATTTCGAGCGGTTTCCCCTGGCGCGCCGGGCGGTTGGTTGGCAATGCACTCTGCACGCCGGGGAATCTCTCTATATCCCAGTTGGCTGGTATCACCAGGTGACGGTGGCCTCGCCGTGGGCCATCAATGTCAATTTCTTCTGGCCACGACCGTTCCCCCAAGGGCTGGCAACTCCGCAGCTGTGGGGCCAACTGGTGCAACGGGGCTGGGGTAGCCTGTGGCGGGCTTACGCCGACCTGCGTCGCCTGGCTCCTAAAGAGCAACAGCCTGCTTTAACGGGCAAGGACAAAGAGTAGTGGCGATGGCACTAATAAAGGATGAGTTGGCGGACACGGGATTCTTCCTGATGCGCACGCCTGCGCTGCCGTGGGAGGTGCTGCTGAACTGGTGTGCAGATCTGGCCCGGCCGGCTGGGGCAGCGCTGTTGCGAGCGCGCTTACGCGAAATTGTCGAGCGCCCACAAGTGCGTGAGGCAATCGAGCTGGCTTCCCCTGGATTCTCTCGACGCATGGCCCCCTGGTTGAACGGGTGCGAGAACAAGGATGCTCTCGCAATCGAGCGGGTAGCTGTGCGCTACCTGCAGCGTTTGGCCAGCCGCGCGACGCCGTTCGGCCTATTCGCCGGCTGGGCCTCGGGTCCGATCGGTGACGTCACCCGTCTCACGGTCGCACCCCGGGCTGATCATCGTCGCCACATCCGTCTAGATGCCGGTTACCTGCAAGAAGTGTCACGATCATTGGCAAAAGACGCTTGCGTCCGGCGCCACCTGCACTATCGCGCAGAGCAGACCCTATACCAGGCCGGCGACCGGTTACGCTACCACGAGATGCGCCTCTGCACTCCGCAGCCGACCTATCACTTGGTGGAAGTAAAGGACAGTCACTACTTACGATGGGTGCTGGCGGCAGCTGCAGGGGAGGATGGCGCCACTTTGAGCGCGATCGCCGAGCAGTTGACGGTGCCATTGCCGGATCTTGAGGAAGCCGACGGGCTCGCATTTCTAGAGGAACTGATCGACGTAGGTCTGCTTCGCCCCGTGTTGCCTCCTTTTGCGACAGGCCCCGAGCCGGGCAGGGCGACTGTGGCATGGCTGCGCAATGTGGCTACCAGTCATTCGCCCCCCTCTGTCCTCAGCACAATATTCGCTGCGACGGACCAGATAGCGTGCCCTGGGGAGTACCCCGAACCGGAGTCGACGGCCCTGCTGCAAGCACTTGCCGAAAGCGATTGCGCTGGACACAAGTTCTATGTCGATCTGGAGAAGCCCGCGGCGTCGCTCTCCTTGAGCCAGCACATGGCCAACGAGATAGCCCGCGGGGCAGAGCTACTGTGCAAGCTGGCAGCGCAGCGCGAGCCAGACGTGCTGGACGAATTCGCGCGGCGCTTTGAGAGCCGCTTCGGCCAGCGTGAAGTGCCCCTATTGCAAGCGTTGGACGAAGAAGACGGCATCGGCTTCGAAGCGAATTCATACATTGGCGCAAGTCCCTCATCCTTGCTGGACGGTTTGCCATCCACTCGCGAGCCTACCAAGCGCGTATGGCATGGCGGCGATCAACGTCTGCTGCAGCGTCTTGCGCAAGCGCTCATGCATCAATCGGCACAGGTTGAGCTTGACCACGTTGATATTGAGGCGCTTGTCGAAGATACACCGTGGACTGCTCCCCATGGCAGCACGGCAATTGTCTCGATAGCCGCGGCAGATGCGCCAGCGATGGCCCGGGGCGACTACCAGATCTACCTTCAGAAGGTGATTGGCGGCTCAAGCGCCACCCTGCTGGGCCGCTTTTGCCATGCGTCACCGGAACTCACTGCGCTGGTGCGTGGCGCCCTTCGGCAGGAGGAGGCCAGCGACCCGGATGCGATTCATGCGGAAATCGCCTATTTGCCGCCGGGCAAGGCTGCCAATGTGGTCTGTCGGCCAATACTGCGCGCCTACGAAATTTCGCTATGCGCGTCATCCGGGGCTCCGCCTTCGCAACAAATCGCCGTCAGTGACCTGCTTGTGTCCCTGTGCGAGGGCAAGGTGGTTCTACGCTCCGCCGCAATGGAGCGCCGCGTCGTGCCACATTTGGGATGCGCACACGCCCACCAGCGCGGAGGTCCCATACTGTATCGCTTCCTCGCCAGCCTGGCCGCCGGCGGGCATGCCGCCGAGTCCAGATTCTCTTGGGGGACATTGTCCAGCGCCCCCTTTCTTCCGCGGCTGGTGTCCGGTCGGTTCGTATTGTCGCTTGCGCGCTGGCAGCTCAGTGGCAAAGAACTGGCGGCGATCCACTTGCTTTCCGAGCACGATCGGATGACAGCGATCGAGGCGCTAAGGGAGAAGCATCGGCTGCCTCGATTCGTGTGGCTTCCGGAAAACGACAAGACGCTGTTAGTCGACTTCGACAATGCGCTGTCAGTCGACAGCTTCCTGGCCACGGCCAGGCGACGCATCTCGGTCGCCGTAACCGAAGTCTTCCCGTTGCCCGATCAGCTGTTGGCGAACGGCGAGGAAGGCAGCTTTCATCATGAACTGGTCGTGCCATTGGTTCGCGCTCGCCGCGTCCGTGAAACATTGCGGCCAGCCCGCGCCATGCCGTCCGGCCAAGACAGCAGGCCGGGAGAAGACTGGCTCTATTTTCGTCTGTACGCCGGCCCGTCCACGCTAGACCGCTTGTTGACCGAGTGCGTGGGCCCCTTGGCCGCAGCGCTGCGGGCAGAAGGGGTCATCGATACCTGGTTCTTCATACGCTACGCGGATCCGGAATGGCATTTACGATGGCGCATGCATGGCGACGCATCGATCCTATGGCGGCACGTGGTGCCCCGGGTATTCTCTGCATTGGCGCCGTGGCGCAACAGCCTTTACAAGCACGCCATAGACACATACGCGCCCGAGATGGAGCGCTACGGCGGCTTTCAAGCGATGGAGCTTGCGCATGCAATCTTCGAAAGCGACAGCGTGGCTGCAATTTCGATTATTGCCCGGTATCGCGCAGACAATGAAGCGAGATGGCGTGCCGCCTTGCTCGGCATGCACACCTTGCTCGATGATTTTTGTCTGGGCATGGATGAGCGCCGACGGGTCATGACCGCCTGCCGAAGTCTCCTTCTGGAAGGCCGCGCGCACCAAGAGACATTGGTGGCTCTGGCAGCCAAATACCGCGAAGTGAAGAGTGTCGTGGGAAGCTTGCTCTCCACGCAAACGCATGACTGCGGCGAAGCCGATCTCGCCATCCGGACCCGCTCCGCGAGCATCGCACCCACAATCAACAAACTAGTTGCCCTGGATGCTGATGGGCTGCTTGGATGTAGCCGCGTAGCGCTTGTCCAGAGCTATCTGCACATGTGGGCAAACCGAATTTTTCGGGATTGTGCGAACACCTATGAGCTGGCCCTGTACGACCTGCTCGCGCGACACTATGCGGGCGAGATGGCACGGCGCCAGGCTGGCGACAACTGACGCGTCACGTGTAGCGGTGGAACTGAATCGCCTTGAAAAAACAGGCTCATCTGATAAGCTTTTAACGGCGGCAAATCGCACTTTGCTAGTCAACCAAGCGGAGTGTCACACATGGCTTTTAGAGCGAAGCGCGTAAGGATCCAAATTCCTTGTGGAATCTCCGGCTCGATTCTAAACCCCGGCGACCCGCTTGATATCGCCGCGGGCTGTGATGCAGGGTGCAGCGACTCACCGCAATCTGCTGTCTGCCCGCCGCCTCCCCCGATTCGTCCGCAAGGCGCTCCGCCCTGTGGGATGCCGAGCAATTTCTTCGGACTCAATCCATGGGATGAGGTCATCAACCCGACCGAGCAGGCGCTTCTGTCGCCCGAAGATCTTCCCTTGTTCAAGGAAGAGCTTGAATTAAAGATGAAGTTGCTGGAGCTTGCGGATGACGCCACCACTTTGGCGAAGAAACGAGTCCAATCAAAATTGGCAGACGTTGAGCGCGTCGAAAAGGAACTGAAAAAGAAGGGCAAGAACAACTAACGGTGCGGATCGGCGAAAGCAGAGAGATATGGACGGTCGCCTGCTTGAAACTTCCATATTTCGATCGAATCCGGACTACCGGTTGGTGCTGGTCGATCGGCTCAGCGAGCAAGAGCGACGCCAACTTCAGGAAGCCGATTGCTCGGAAGACCTGTATGGCGCTCTCGTGCCGCAAGGTGGCAGCGCGCAAGGCTGGCGCGCAGTATCTTGTGAAACTGCTCTGCTCTTCGTGGCGCTTGTCGAAGCCGGTCCGCTACCACGCTATGTGCTGCGTCGCCTCGGTCACGACCTTGAGTCCACCATAAAGAGGCTTCTGCTGGATGGAGTCCTGCAGATATTGCTCAACGATGATTTCATCAGTGGTCCGCAGGTGGCGGGACTTTCCGGATCGCTGCCTGGTTGGTCGAGCCGCGGTTGCAACTTCGATCTTTCCGTGTCCGCGCTTCGGTATGGCCAGGAGTTGAACTGCCTTCCCGAAACCGAACTTGCGCATCGCTTGTACTCCTATGGCCGGAAGCCGGTGTCTCCCAAACTTCAACGGCGTCTCACTGGTCCTGCGGCGGTAGCCCGCTTCCTCGGAATCGCTGAGGACGGTATCCTGGTTCGCTCGCTCCATCGTCATTGGACGCATGTGCCGGTATCGCAAGGTGCTCGGGAATTCTGGTGGCAGTGGCTTTCCACATCCGAGCCGCCGCGCGGGACCGCACAGAGGGCCAGCTTCAAGCTCTATTTGAGTCCTGTTGTAAATGACATGCCTGAAGCGTTGGAGACTCTCATCGGCGCACTGGCTCATGCACATGGGGTCACGGGATTCAAGGTTGGCGTCGGACTTTGGGGGATTTCCCGGCCGGACAAGACCTTAGTCTATTTCACTCATTTAGATGATCTCTATCAATTTGCCGACCTTCTTCGGACGAGACTTGCCGGCTGCGCGCCGCACGGTGTTCCATTTAGCGCCGCGGCTTCGGAGAACGGTCTCCTCTCCTGGGGAGCCGATCCGCCGCGTGGCGCCGTCAAAGGCGAGCGAACGACAAGCTGGCGAATGTGGGTGACTTGGCGCCTTGCCGAATATCTTGTCTCAGCCAGGACCGCCGCGCTGAACACGATGGAGCCTTGGCAATATGCGCTCGAACGTCTGAGCTTGGCGGAGATCGATACCGACACATGGATTCCGTCCGACGGGATGTGGCCGGCGGCGTTGGAAAGGGCATGAACGCGACCACAACGCTTCTTCTCCCAGAGGATGTGATTGTGGCGCCGGTCGCCAACCTTCCTTCATATCTTCGACGTGGCGTTGCACATGAGCCCGACGACTTCATTGTGACGCGAGCCGCCGCCGGGGCTGAATCCTTTGTTGTCGATGAAGACACCGCAGCGCTATTAGCGCACTTCCGTTCTCCGACGACTGTGGTGGATGCCATCGCCAACTTCTGTGCAAGGAACGAATTGGATCCGATGCGCACGCTGGAAGATGCGTTCGCCGTGCTAGCGGACCTGGTTGCCGCAATGATGCTCGTCCCCGCTGAAGCGCATTTAGCGCTGCCCATTCGGCGCATTCACATCGAATGGCAGACCTATCGTTACTACGAAATCTACAGAAGACTGTTCAGCGAGGAGGACTGCCAATCGATCGTTTCCCTGCACAATGAATACAGCATGGTGGCAAGCAGAATAAATTATCAGTCGGGTGATCCCGTCAGAGACTGCCACCTGTTTTGGATCCCGAGAAGCGCAAGCACTGAATGGATTTTTTCTCGGCTATGGGCGGCAGCACAGCGCTTCAACGAGGCATATCAATTCGAGCTACTGCCAGAAATGGGGATGGCGCAGCTCACTCGTTATACACCAGGGCAGCAGTACAACTGGCATATGGATCTCGGCGCCAAGGATGCGAGCGTTCGCAAGATCTCGATGGTTCTGCAACTTAGTGCAAACAAAGACATGAAGGGCGGTGGCACCGAGATATTTTACGGTGATGCGATCGACAACCAGTTGCATGCCGACATAGGAGATGTCGTCGTGTTTCCGTCATTCGTCATGCATCGAGCAGCGATGATTACCAGCGGTGTTCGCTGGACGCTCGTTATCTGGCTGACTGGCCCGGGGCCTCTCCGGTAGCCAACGATGGCGCCCGCTTCGACCAATGCTCGCTGTCAAAGAATGGCATACAGGCGAGCTCCGGTGCGGCTAGATCCGCAACGAGCAGCGCAATGCCGAGGTCGCCATGGAAGAGACTATTCAGCCGATTCGATGTCAAGCCGGGACTCGCGGCGGCACGTTCCGCCATTACCCTGGCGCGAGCCAGCCACACCGATTCCCCAGTAGACCCATGGAGCCGCAACAACGCATAGGCTCGTCCGGCCAATCCACAGCACAAATCGCCTGGGGCATCGGACGATCCATCGTAGGAATGCCAGGCAGCCATGCGGGCAAGACGCTCAAATTGGAAGTCGGAGCCGAGCAGTTCATACGCCGTCGTCCAAAGATGGACGTACCCTGCGGCACCATTACACCAACTGGCTGAGAGTACTCCAGTAGTGGCCGTATGTTGGATCTTTCGTGGCCACAGCATGCTGCGGCCTGAAGGTTGTCCGAGCGCCGCAAGTTGCTGCAGTCGTTCGACCAGGCGCGGCGGCACGGCTGCGCCGGACGCCTCACACCATCGCATGGTGGCAAAAAGGTACCCACACCATCCATGAGCCGCGCCCAACGTCGCCTGCGACACTCGCTCCAACGGAGGGTAAGCATCCAGTTGTACCCAGATGCCATGCAGCAGTCTCTGCCCCAATGCGAGTAAAGCATCGCACTCGAAATGTTGGGGCGCTATGTCCAAAAGCATCGCACAACCAATCAACAATCCCGACCGACCAAACGCAACGTCGAGCTGATCGCATAGTGCGCAAGCGGCGGCGTAAGCTTCCAGCGCGTGCTGCTGTGCGACATCATCGCCGCGCGCATGAGCAATGAGGGCCTGCACGCAATGAATGCCGCAGGCGTGATGGAACAAGGAGCTCTGCCCGAGGACTTCCGGGACAATGCCACGTTCGGCATTCCAAAAGGTAGCGTCGCTCGAGATTGCGGACGCCGCGCGGGTCAGCCACTGGTCGGCGGCGGCGAGTAAGGTCTCGTCGTCCCTGCTACGCGCGATTCTGAGCAAGAAATAGGCGATCCCAGCGGCGCCATAAGTGATCGATCCCGTGGGCGCTTCCAACCCGTCGCGGTACAAGCGCTCTGGTACGCGGAGACGGCTTAGCACATTGTCCAGCACTAGCTGAGACTGCACGTCCGTGCTGTGGCTGACGGAATATGTCGCCCCTACGAGCTGTCTTCGCGGCGAAGCCTGCAGGAACGATTGCAGCATTTCGTCTAAGGACGAGAAACGGTCGGCCGGGTCTTTTTCCAACGCACGGTTCAGGCAGCCTTCCAGGCAGAAGAACCTGTCGGCGCGGCGATGAGAGAAAGGCTGTGGTGGCTCGTTGACCACCTGGCTTAGCATGGCATCTTGCTGCAGCGAAAATGAATGCGTGTGGGCGCCGGTAAAAAGAAAGTAAAGCAATGCTCCAATCGAGTATTGCTCCGAGGCGAGGGAGGCAAGCGGAACCTCTACCGATGCAAGATTCGCGCGGGCGATTTCAGGTGCAAGGAATAGATCGATACCACCGTGCAAGCCCATTGTGCCGGCGGCCGGCATGACCGCAAGGCCAAAATCGAGGACAGTAATCTTGTCGCTTTCGTCAACAACGATATTGCGAGGGTGAACGTCGCCATGCAATACGCCTTGTGAATGAAGTTGCGCATACGATCGAAGGACGTGCTCGGCAAGCTTCAGTAGTGTGTCGCTGCGTTCCGGTTCAGGTAATGCATGGGCCTCCGCCACAGCACGGTACAAATCTACCCCAGAATGCCATGTCGTCACGATGAACGAGCGCCCATCAAGTCGGCCGGCCGCCAGCAGGCGAGGGCTAACCTTCCCATCCAGGCATGACAGGACATTGGCTTCATTATGAATGGTGGCGGTGGTAGTCCGCCTGATGTTGGCTCCCACGATCTTGAGCGCAACAGCAGTTCCGTCAGCGGAACGTCCACGGTAGACCTCGGTGTCATCAAGAAGATGGATGGCCTCGAGAATCTCGACGTCTCCTACAAATTCACCGACGGACAATGACGATGCAATAGGCTGAGCCAGAATCGACTCGGCCGGTACTAGCACCCTTGCGGCGACCAACTCGCTCAGCATAGCGAACGCGGCGACAAGCGTGCGCATCGGATCCAGTTCGTTTGCATGACAATAGGCCAGGATTGCATCCACGACCGTCGACGGCGAACGGAAGTGCGTCAATAGCGCAGCAGTCTGTGCATCGACGATGATTGATCCCGAGCGGGTACGCGCGCGCGTCACATAGAAGTCGCCAGAATCATTGGAAACACGACGCCCCAACTCTGAGGGAAGATTAGCGACTGGAGCTAACGCTACATCTTCGGGGAGAAGGAGTCTGGTGGTCGCGTTCATTGCCTGGCCTCCGAGCTTTCCGCATGTGGTCCGCGCCCGCAGAGAGACTTGGTTCGCAGCATCCACGTATATTAGACTGCCATCAAAGGCAGCTCCGATTCTTCTGTAGAAGCAGCCATCCCGCTCGCTGCCATTCCATCACCACCCCGTCCGACGGCCGCCTGGTCAGCCGGCCGCGGCACCAGATCGCTTCGAAGTTTGCGGTAGCGGTAAGTTGCCGATTCGAAATAATTGAATTGACTTGGTACGGCGGAAGAAGCCTAGCCGGTGGCTCAGGAAGGCCGACATCGGCGGTACCGCCTGCCGTCGGCAGTCGACGCACAGGTGTTCAGCTCCGAATCCCCAATGAATAGTTTCATGGCTCGCATGGCCAGCACGAACCTTCGCGCAGGAGAGGCTGAAGCGAGAACTGTG
Organism: Cupriavidus sp. IK-TO18; assembly: GCF_015549295.1. Classification (NCBI taxonomy): domain Bacteria; kingdom Pseudomonadati; phylum Pseudomonadota; class Betaproteobacteria; order Burkholderiales; family Burkholderiaceae; genus Cupriavidus; species Cupriavidus sp. IK-TO18. The sequence continues at coordinate 113,352 of NZ_JADGMP010000016.1, read as the reverse complement.
TTTCGATCAACGAGCCTGGGTTTAGCGGCAGTTCGTCCCGCTACAGCGTATGCCCGCCCCCGCTAACCCAGGCGCTGAAGCTCAGGACTTTCTCGTCAGGCTGCACTTCATCGATCCCATGTCCACCCGGTAATTCTGCATTACTTCGGACAGGCGCTCATGTAACTGTCTGGCATCCAGATCAAGCCTGATATGTGCTGGCGCTTCCATCTCAGTCATATGCTGCCCGGGCTTTGTCTCGGGGTACATCGGAGGCGAACCTTCGGGATAAGCAACCATGGAAACGATGTTCCCGCTGCTGTCATGAATAACCGTCAATCGCATGGAAATCCCCTAAGCCGTTGTCACGGTCAGATACAAAGAAACATAGTCAATGGTCTCCTGTCCGTCGTTGGCGAACGTGGCATACGCGTTTGTTTCCACAAAGCTGATGTCCCCTGTGCCGCTAATGACGTTCTCGATCGACATGTCGCTGATCCAAGCCGCATACCTAGCTCTGCGGTTGCCACCAGGGTGAGCCGTCACATTAATCGTGGAACCCTTGAATACATCGCTGGGGCCCCAGACCACGTTATACGCGGCGCCGGGAGCCAAGCCTCCGGCAGGCGTAACGTAGTAGGGTCCGAAATGGTTGATCGTCGCCATATTTGGATTTCTCCTTCTTTCAACGTGAATGACCATCGACTCACAGCGAAGGGTAGCGCCTGCCGAGCTTCAATAGAGGTACCAACCAACGGTTGATGAGGCCCTTTCCAGACGGAACCAATTCTGGCTTGGCGGCCCGGGGGGCAGGCGCCAGGGGCATGTGGATGCAATAGACGTGAGCGGTTGGGCGCTTTGGCGTGAATTGCGTCCCAGTCGTAGAGCTCGACTTACCTCCGGGGACGGTACGCAATACCGCAAGCGCGGTAGATGCCGTCTCCTGGGCTGGCCTAAGACCTGACCTGTAGATATGCATGACGTCATCGCAGGCGCCCCCTCGCATTGCCTCATTTTGTTGCGCGGAAGGCCGACCGCGGACTGTCCGGCAATGCATGGATCGTAGAAGATCGCCTTCAATGAGCAATTGCATGAAACTTAATACTGACCTGCACTGAATTTGCAGCAGTCGTGCATGGATCCATGCACGGCAGTGCTTCCTTTCCAATTACGCTGCATTGGCACAAGCCGCCGGACTCGACCCCGAGGCGATGCTGCGCGAAGTCGGAATCGATCCGGCCCTCCTCAAGAATCCGGACGTCAAGGCATCTTCCGAGGCCGTCTGCCTGCTGCTGGAGCACTCGGCCCAGCGATCGGGCTGGGAGGATTTCGGCATACGGCTGGCCGAATCCAGGCCGTTTCTCGTGCTGGGGCCGCTGGCTTTTCTGGTGCGGGAACAGCGCAACGTGCGTGCGTCGTTGCAGGTGCTCTCCAACTACATCCATTTGCACAGCGAAGCCCTTCAGCTCTGGCTGGAAGAGGACGCACTGCAGGCGTGCTTGTGTTTTGAGTACCTGGGGCGCAGATCGCCTGCGCGCCAAGCGCTGGATCAGTCGATCACCATGGGGTATCGTTTTCTCAAACAAGCGCTGCCCGAAAGTTGGGTGCCTATTCGCGTGTGCTTCATGCATGAGGCTCCTCGGGATCTGTGGGCTATCCGGCGCGTGTTCACGACCAAGACAAGCTTCAAGGATGCGAACAACGGCATAGTCCTCAAGCGTGCGGATCTGGAACTTCCTCTGTCAACCAGTTCCCACCTCGAGCGCTATGCCCATGACTACGTGCAATCATTGAGCGCGGACATTCCGTTATCAACCACGGCCCAAGTGCGCCGCCTGATCCTGACGGCGGTGGGAACTGGCCATTGTTCCCAGAGCCTCATTGCCGCGCAGTTAGGCATCAATGTGAGAACCATCCGCCGGCACCTGGATAGCGAGGCCACTTCGTTCAATACCCTGATGCGCGAAGTCCGGCGCGAACTCGCTCAGCGCTACCTGGCTGGCCCGCCGCGCTCGCGCAACGAACTGGCAATGCTGCTGGGCTTCAGCGCTCCCCAGTCTTTCACGCGCTGGTTCCGCGACGGGTTCGGGGTGCCTGTTGCGGGCTGGATGCAGAACGATGCCGATTTTGGGTAATTGTCGAGCGGAAAGTTACAGCATTGCCGGGGCTGGTCCGGGTACATAGCCTGCACCGCTCCGCTACGCCAACAAACCCGCGCAGATGGAAGCGCGCACGCGCTGATCGCTGAACTCAAGAGCTTTTGAGAATGTCAACACCCGGGATGGAGTCCGCTGCAGCGCTTTCAGCAGCCATTTGCTCCTGGATGCGCCATATGTCCTGTTCATAGCTGCGCGCTGCGATCAGAAAGCCCAGCGCCGCCAGCAGTGAGAAAGCGGGCATGACCGCCATCGCGGTGGGCAGAGACAAGGCGTCGGACAGGAGAGCGCGCCAAAACGGGGGCTGACGTCCGGACCGCTACTGAGAGGCCAATGAGGTACCTGCAATGCGCGCATCATCGATAGCGCGATGCGATGGTCGAGCCCACGTCTGTGAAGGCGCTGCTGGTGAATGGCGTTCTGTTCGCTGGGCTGCCGCAACCGCTTAGCGCGTGCGCTGCGCTTCAAGCAGGGCGGGGTTCGGCTTCGCGGGCTGCCCGACGTGCTGAGGGCGAGGGCCGTAGTTCCGGGGTGCGGGAGGAGCTGCGGTCTGCGCGGCGAGGTGTGCCGCTCTTGCGGCCTGGCGGGCACCCTCAATAACGGTAAAATCCGGGCCCGCAATGGCCGTTCCGGCAATGAGTGCGGTGATCAGGACTAAGACGGTATGCTGGATACTGGCATTCATGGCGGCGATCCTCATGGAGCTGTCCGGGTTGGGCTTGCCCACCCCGTCCACGAATCGCGGCACGCCGGCAGGTACGAATGCACTGTACGCAATGACCGTGAGCGTATGGATAAGGTATCGCCCCAAAAAGAGGCTAGGGGATTGCCTTATTCGGTGGGCGGGCTCCGCCCTATTGGCTCTCGATCCACTGAATGGCGAAGCGCATCAGCTCCTGGCCGTTCGGGATATCCAGCTTCTCTTTGATGTTGGCCCGGTGTGCGTCGATGGTCTTGATGCTCCGATTCAGTTTCTCGGCGATTTCCCGGGTGCTGAAGCCGAGTCCGATCAGGTGCAGGACTTCGAATTCCCGCTCCGACAGCCGCGAAATCAGACCCGTCGGCATCTTCCTGGAAGCCGTCAGAGTCCGCGCCAGCTTTTCATGCATTGGGGCACTCAGGTAGATATTGCCTGCCAGCACCTCGCGGATAGCACTCACAACATGCTCTGTGGCCTCGCCAGGGCCACCAGCTGCATCGTGCCGCTTACGCCGCCTACAGACTGCTGGGGAAGGACGTGCTTCTCGCCAAGATAGCCCTGCACGCGAGCCCGCTGATAGCTGGCTCGCGTGGTGAGGCCTCGCGTCCCCTGGATCTTGTTCTGCTTCTCAAGCTTGGCCGCAAGATTGACCGTGTCGCCAATCACCGTGTACTCAAGACGGCTGTCATGCCCGAGTATGCCGAACAGCACCGGCCCGCTTGCCATCCCGGCGCCAACGTCAGGTGCAGGCTGACCGCTGGACTGCCTCCGAATCCGCCATTGGTCAACCGCTTCCAGGATGGTATCGATGGCACGCAAGGCATTTGCTGCATGGCAATCGTCGGCAGTGACGGCGCCAAAGCTGGCAAGGATGCCGTCGCCCATGAATTTGTCTATGCTGCCGCCATGCGCTTTGACAATCGGCACAACCAGGCTTTGGTATTCGCCCAGTAATTGGATCAGTGCGGAGGGCTGCAGCATGGCAGACGCCTGAGTGAAGCCGCGCATGTCGAGGAACACGACCGACGCTTCGCGCAGCTCGGCGTGGCCGACCATGACGCTTGCTTCGGAGTCGGTGATGCGATGGGCCACGGAATCGTCAAAGAATAGCGACAGGTCCGCGACCGCCAGTTGGCCCTTGACGGCCTTGACCACAAAGCCGCGCGCCCTGGCCAGGGCCAATGCCAGCGTGGCGCTGACGATCAGGATGGAAAGCAGCTTGTCGAACTCCGCTCCGTAGTGGATCTGGGTCGAGCGCAATGCGGTGACATAGTCCCAGGTGACAGGGTTGCCGCTCGCGTGTGTCAGCGCGTAGTGCAGCAACAGCAGCCAGCCCAAGGTCGCTGTTAGGCCCGACAGCGCCACCCAGAGCGGCTCGAAGCGCAAGGCACGCAAGGCGATTAAGGCGAAGATATAGGCGAATTCGGTGGTTTTCAGGTACATCTGGGCTGGCTGCTCGTACTGCAGGTGGTAGGCCCAGATGACGAAGATCAGGACTGCCATTTCGGCCACCACGCTCAGTCCCACCATCCAGTTGGCCAGTTGCCGGGTCATGGCAAGGTAGAGCCGGACCAACGCCAGCACCGCGAACAGCGAGACGCCGAGCGGTACCGCGCGTACGGGCGCGTCGGGTGAAATGCCCGGGGGCGTTCCGAGATAAAGGACCGCGAACAGGAGCAGCACCAGCAGTTGCAGTGAGGTCACCAGCAACTCGCTCAGATACTGTTCACGCTCCAGCTCCCGCCGTACTCGTGGCGGCAACTGCATGCCCTGGCCCAACGCAGCGAGCTTCGCTGCTAGCCCCGCAGCAATTTTCCGTGCCATGCTTGCCGCAATACGTTCCGACTTCTGCCGGTGCGGTGCCGTCAGTGTCTGTTCTTCCTGTTTCATCGCGCTGTCCCGCAGCCACCGTTCAGGGTGCGGCAGACCTGAGGCTGCCACCCGCGATCCGGGCGCAGGTGCCGGCGGGCAGCATCAGCCATTCATCGCCGGCGGCGTCGTGGCGGGCGCGGCCCGCGCAAGCGTGCAACGCGGTGCCGCAGTCGTTCCTGCCTGCCCTGGCTACGCCGAAGCACCGTTCACGGTCCAGGGCAAAGTGTGCCGGGGAACTGGCCAGCAGATGCGTGTTCTGCTTGATCGCAAGCCCGACGGCAGCGAGCGCGGTCGCGATCACCAGCGCGTTCCCGATACGGTGGCTCATGCTTACTCCTTCAGATTGTCAGCAGTGCAACACGACTGGTCGTGCTAGTCTTGCCTAGGATTGCGGGGCGCCCGGGGTCGCAGCGGCTGGCCAAGCCGACGCTGAAGCCATTGCGCGAGCGCGATGGTGACGCACATCGTGCCGAATGCGACCCATGCATACGGCCACAGCAGGGGCATGCCGACCAGCAGCAGTCCATCGTTGCCGCCCGGAATCAGCATGCCACCCCAGCCCATGAAGGCACCGCCTGCGAAGCACCGGAGACACTGCGCACTGGAAGTCGCGGGACCTTCGCGGCGGCCAGCGCTCATCCCGCCGAGGATGGCACCAGCGAGCAGCCCCAGCGACAGCAATGCCCGTGCCGGCAGCATGGCAGCGCTGCCACGTGCCAGTTCGGCCAGCACCTCGGTGTATGACCACGCGCCTGCCAGCAACAGGAGCAGCAAGAAGGTGACACCGATCACCGTGGTGGCATGGTGCGGTGACCAGATCCGGGCGCCAACGCGTGCATGCCACGTTTGCTCCAAGGGTGCAGGAGCGCCATGGCGTCGCGCCCGCTGCCACAGACGGAGCAGGCGCCATCCGACGAACAGAAGGAAAAGCACTGTCAGCAGCGGCGCAGCACCCCATACCGGCGAGGTGGCTGCGAGCGCCGGGCGCTCGGCTTGCGGCCACAGCGCAAGCAGCCCCACGCAGCCTGCGTAATATCCGAGGGGTGTGGCAGCATACGCCCATTGCCCGCTGCCCAGCCGGGCGATGGCGCCGAATACGCATGCGCCATTGATGAAGGCGCCCAGCCCGAGCAGGGCACCTCCCAGGACGGTCAGGCCATCGACCGGATAGCCGGACGGCATGGCCGGAAGCAGATGCAACCGCTGCGCGATCAGCAGTCCGCCACACACGTACAGCGACGCTCCTGCCATGGCACGGAGGCGCGAGCAACTGCGCGATGACGTGATCTCGCTGACCGCGGCGACCGCACAGGTTGCGCCGCGCTGGATGGCGAATCCCATCACGGCGGCGCAAAGCAGGGCGCCCGCAAAGGACAGACTCAGCAGCATGAGTTTCATGGGCGCATCATCCTCGGGCATGCGCAGGTAGCCGTCCCCGCACCTGTTCACATAGTATGCGGGTCCATCTTCATTTCGACCGGGAAGAGATCGGACGACAGCAAGACTGCGGGGCTGCCGCCTTCATTCTTCCACCAGTGGGAAGTCCCGTTCCTCTCCGCGGTCACGTCGCCGGCGCGGTGTACGATCGGAACCGCGCAGTTGCTCGCATACTCCACGATCTCGCCGGAGACGATATAGATGATTGCCGGGCGGTTGTTGTGGCTGTGCCATGGCACGATGCCACCGGGCTGCACGTCGAGCTGGCGCAGCCGCAGCAGGCGTCCCGCTACGGCTGCCGGCTCCTTCGAAAGGTCGGTCGAGGCGCGCACTGTATCGGTGACGCCCTTGGGTTCTGTCGCGCCAGGCCGCTGCCCCTGGCCATCCGCGACGCGCTTGTCGGCGGGGCACTGGCCGGCGTAGGCCATCACTGAGACGAGGGACAGGGTGACGGTGACGATCGCGCCGCGCATCACGCGATGCCAGACGGGTACGGCTTGCTTGGTGGTAGTCATGGTCCTAAACTCCGTGGGTTGAGGAATCCGCGCCGACCGCTTCGGTGGCGCTACGTGGTGGATCAAAGAAATTCCTGGTGCAAGTCGACGCTGCACCGTTCACCGATTGCGCTGTAGTTCTGCTGCAACCAGCGCCCGGCCTCGTCCCGGCCCTGATCGCGCAGATAGCAAAGGAAGTCCCAGTCGGCATTGAGCTTGCTGGAGACGCCGAGCGCCATCATGGTCTGGTCCGAGCGGATCGAGTGGATCAGCATCTCCTTCATTTCCCCGCGGTTGACCTTGCCATCCTGGATGAGCCTGGTGACGAAGCTGATGGCGCGCAGTTCGCGGATCAACGAGGAGTTGAAGCTGACCTCGTTGATGCGATTGAGGATCTCCGCGGCAGTCTTCGGCACACCCTTGCGCACGATGGGATTGATATGGACGATCACCACATCCCGCGCGCCACAGTTGTAGATCAACGGGAAAATGGCGGGGTTGCCGACATAGCCGCCGTCCCAGTAGTGTTCGCCGCCAATTTCCACCGCCTGGAACAGGAACGGCAGGCAGGCAGAAGCCAGCACAGCCTTCAGGCTGATGTCGTCGCGCGAGAACACGCGTACCTTGCCGGTCTCGACATTGGTCGCACACAGGTAAAGGTGGATCGGGCAGTGCTGGTTAAGCGCGTCAAAGTCGACATGGCGGGCCAGCACGTCGCGCAGCGGGTTGAAGTTGAGTGGGTTGAACTGGTAGGGCGACAGCACACGCAGCATCATGTCCGTCAGCAGGTACATCGGCGAGTAATCGAGCCCGTAGCCGTTGTGCAGCAAGGTCTCCCATGGCAGCTTGCGGAACGGGTTGCTGGCGCGCGCGGCGTTGGCAACGTCGCGCCAGAAGTCGTGCAGGGCGGTGCGGGCGCGTGGCGGCCCGCCCTGGAGCAGGCCGTACGCGAGCACCGCGGCATTCATCGCGCCGGCGCTGGTGGCGCTGACGCCCTCGATTGCAAGCCGGCCGTCTTCGAGCAGGCGGTCCAGCACGCCCCAGGCAAAGGCACCATGGGCACCCCCGCCTTGCAACGCCAGCGTGATCGGCTTCACGGCTTGGCCGGTTTCTCCGGCATCTCGCATTCCAGGATTGGTCGACATGGCTCGCCCTCAGTGCTGGGTCCAGCCACCATCCATTGCGAGCGCAGTGGCGGTCATCGAGGCTGAATTGTCCGAGGCCAAGAACAGGGCCAGGGCAGCAAGTTCGTCAATCCGCACGAACTCCTTGCGCGCCTGGTGCACCAGCAAGACATCGCGCACGACGTCGGCGGGCGAGATCCGGTGCGCGCGCGCCTGGTCGGCGATCTGCTGTTCCACCAACGGCGTCTTGACATAGCCGGGGCAGATCGTATTGCTGGTAATGCCAAACTCGGCCGTCTCCAGCGCCACAGCCTTGGACAGGCCGATCAGCCCGTGCTTGGCGGCGACATAGGGCGCCTTGAACGGCGAAGCCACCAGGCCATGGGCGGAGGCGATATTGATGATGCGGCCCCAGCGCCTGGCCTTCATGCCGGGCAGGACGGCCTTGATCAAGTGGAACGCCGAGGACAGGTTGATGGCAACGATGGCGTCCCACTTGTCGTCCGGCATCTCTTCGGTCGGGGCAACATGCTGGATGCCCGCGTTATTCACGATGACGTCAACCTTGCCGAACTCGGATGCAGCAAATTCGGCCATTTCGCGAACCTGGCAAGGTTGGCTCATGTCCGCCGGCGAATAGCGCACGCGCACGCCATACTCGCCCTCCAGCCCTGCACGCGTGGCTTCAATTTGCTCGGCATCGCCGAAGCCGTTCAGCAGTACATCGGCGCCATGGGCGGCAAAGGCGCGCGCAATGCCAAGCCCGATACCGCTGCTGGAGCCGGTAACGATGGCTGATTTTCCTTCAAGCATGTTGATCTCCTGTTAGCGTGGGGGCGGCGGGGGTGGCGTAGGGCGCCCGCGGTATCCCGGAAAGGTCATGCGTTGCAATGCGGGTTGCCGATGGACCCGGCGCTTGTGGGCGGTGGGGTGGCAGCCCATCGGGTGGCGATTCGTCTGCCTCGCTGGTGCGTGTAAAGCGCAGGTGGGTGATGTCAGTCGGGAAGAACATGGACAACGTCCATTCCGCCCAGAGGCGCAGCTTGCGCCCGAGCGTCGGCATGCGCATCAGGTACAGCGCACGCCAGGCCAGCCAGGCCGGCAAGCCCGAGAAGCTGAAGCCATACACCTGGGCAACGCCCTTCATATGCCCGATGCTGGCCATTGCGCCCTTGCTCTGGTACGAAAACGGTTTGCTTTCACGCTGTTCCAGGTGGCCGGCGAGGTTATGGGCAAGCTGGCGCGCCTGAGCCACGGCGAACTGCGCGGTTGGCAGCGAATCCTCGTCGGTGGCGGCGTTGGCGACCCGTGCGCAATCGCCGATGGCCCACAGTCCGGGCATGCCGCGCACCGACATATCCGGGTTGGTCTCGATGCGTCCGCGCCGGGTGGCTAATGCGAGATTGCGCTCCAGGGTGGCGACCAGCGGATTCGGCTTGGTGCCGACGGTGCAGACCACCGTTGCACCTTCGATCATTTCGCCGTCAGCCAGCACCACCGTGTCGGCTTCGAAGCGGACGGCCCGGGTACCGAGCCTGAGCCGGATGCCGCGCGCGGCCATATGGCGTGCCGCGGCCATGCCAAGCGAGGCGGGCAACTCGGGAAGCAGTTGCCCGGTGTCATGGAGCAGCGTCACCGCCAGCTCTTCGCGCTGCACGCGCGGGTAGAAGCGCCGGATGCTGCAAAGATAATCGGCGAGTTCCCCGGCAACCTCCACGCCCGAAAAGCCCCCGCCCACCACGATGAAATGGCCCAGCCGGCGGCGCAGGACCGGGTCCGACTCCAGTTCCATGCGGGCCAGTTGGCGCAACACGCGGTTGCGGATAAACAGGGCGTCACCCACAAGCTTCAGGGGCAGGGCGTGCTCGGCCATGCCGGGCACCAGGTCGAGATTCGCACGGGTGCCGAAGGCAAACACCAGATGGTCGAAGGGAATCTCGCGCAGGCCCGCCAGGGTCGTGCAGGACAGCTTGCCCTGGGCGTAGTTGACGTCCTGCACGGTGCCCATGATGAACTGGGTCCGCCTGAGCATCTGGCGGATCGGCACAATCACGTGTTCAGGGAAGACCGAGGCACCCACCACCTCGGCGAGCATCGGGTTGAAGGTGGTGTAGCTTTCGTTGCTGACGAGCATCAGCCGGTGAGTCGTCGGCAGCAGCTTCTCCAGCGCCTGGGCCAGCGTGGTGCCGGCGAATCCACCACCGATGATGACGATGTTGTTCTCTGCAAGCATGACGGTTCCTTTTGCCCCTGGCATGGCGCCCTGGGCTTTCGAGCTAGTGGCTGCCCTTGCCGCGCAGCAGGAAGCGGTCGATCAGGTGGTCCAGCGACAGCCGGCCGGGGCCGTGCAGCATCGTGACCAGCAGCAGGAGCCCCCAGTACTGGTGGTCCTTCAGGCCGACTTCGCCCAATCCCGGATACGAGATCACCGCGACGATGTTGAAGACGAACAAGGCCAGCGCGGCGGCCCGCGTACCGAGCCCGAGCATGAGCAGCACCGGCAGGCACAGCTCCGCTGCGGTACCAAGATAGGCGGCCAGGGTCGGGTTCAAAAGCGGCACGGCGTATTCGCTTTCGAAGAGCACAAGCGTGCTGGACCAGCTGGCGAGCTTGGTCAGCCCGGACTGGAAGAACACCAGGCCGATCAGTACGCGAATGCCGAGATCGAGCACAGGAGCCAGCATTTCCAGCAGGCGGATCGCCGCCTGCCCAGCGGCGATGATGTGCGAAGGCTTTGCGCCGGCCACATCCAGCGGCGCGGACGACAGAGGGGTGGTGCATTTCATTTGGGCTACCTCGCGAAGCGGTCAAGGACTTGGGGCGCGCTGGTCAGCCGTGACGCGGTTCGTGGCACGGCATTCCGCTGCAGGCTCGGGTCCCGCTCAGGCCGGGTGGGCCGCCTTGGCGGCCGGGCTGAGTTCGCCGCTCTTGCCACCTGGCTTGGCGAACTCGGACATCTGCAGCCGGCCGCCCGCGATTTTTTCGCAAGTGCCCTTGGGCACCAGGATCCAGGCCTCCGCGTCACGATCGACCTTCGCTGTGGCGGCGCAGGAGCTCTTGCTGGTGCCGCAGTCGTTCTTGCCGGCCTTGGCAATGCCCGCGCATTTTTCGTTGTTGCCTGCCGCTGCCATGGCCTGCGAGGTGGCGCCGGCAATGCCAAGCGCCAGCATGCCTGCAACGGCGCCGCGGATGATTTGATCGCTGTTCATGATGCACACTCCGTCTTCGGTTGGGTTCAGGACAGGAGGGGAGGGATACCTGTCTCTGGATGGCAGTATGGAAAGGCGAGCTCACGCTTGTTTCGCTCAAATTTCAAATTTCCATCACGAGTGCGCAGGTGTCGACGGGCCGGGGCATCAGCGAAACCGGCGAATGGATTGCCATCCATGAAATGCGTTCTAGAATGGTTCAGTGGCTCCCCGGCCGCAAATCGGGCATGCAAGGACGGTCTTGCCGACATCCCACATGTTTCAAGATGAGGTAAAGCCATGTCGCGCCAGGACAAGCCGTTCAGCGTCCTTGAGCTGACCGCGCGGGTCAAGGCGACCTTCCGGCTGGCGACACCCTGGCCAACCCGCCATCCGATGGCCCCAGGACGGTGCAGGTCAAGGCCTTGCACATCGATATCGACAAGTGAGAAGTAACCGTGCGCGGCGCGCCTATCTTCCTCACTGCCAAGGAATTCCAGCTGCTTCTCTACTTTGCCAGCAACGACCTGCGTACGCCGCTCGCATCGATGCAGGGTTACCTGGAAATGCTGCTGTTGAAAGCCGAAGAGATGACGCCCGAGGACCGCAATCGCTACCTGCAGGTGGCGACCAGGCATTGCGAACGGCTCAGCAAGCTGGTGCAGGACCTGTTTGACCTGACCAAGCTCGAAGCGCGGGAGGTCCAGCCGCGGCTGGAGAGCTTCCCGTTGTCGGAACTGGCGCAGGACGTGGTCCAGAAGTTCGCCCTGGCGGCGAACAAGCGCGGGCTGGCCCTGCTGGCCATGTCAGGTCCCGGTTGTCCGCCGGTGAGCGCCGATATCGGCATGATCGAGCGGGTGCTGGAGAACCTGATCGAGAACGCCATGCGCTATACGCCTGCCGGCGGAGAAATCAGCGTCGACGTCCAGGCCGCCGGGGAGCGCGTCGAACTGACCGTGCGCGATACCGGCCAGGGCATAGACACGAGCCAGGTGCAGGGTGTGTTCGACCGTTACTACCGAGTGGAGCGTACGGAGTGCCGCCGCCGAGATCGAGCGCAAAGCCGTCCTTGAACACCTGACCCGGGCGCAGGCAGCGCCCGGTGCCGGGTAGCGCAGCGACGGGCGGCGCGGGAACGCCGCTTGTGGGCCACGCCATGTGTCGCCGCCTGACGCGTCATGGTCCGATGCGCGGCGCCAGCAGATCAGACATCCCCCCGATGCAGCGTTTCCATCCGCACGCGATCGAGCATGGCGATGCCCACATAAGGAATCACGAATCTGTTCTTGCCACCGTCCCGCTCTTACGTCGCATGACAGCGTAACCGGTTTGCTGCTTGACCAGTTGCTCGATGGGGTGTCGGCTTTAACCATCAGAGCGTGACGCGGCTAGCTTCATCGCTTCTGCATGGATAGCCGATAGCGGGGGAAAAATAGGCGCTCAATGGTGCGCCGTGACGGAAATTTGATCTTTAACGGATAAAGGCGTGAGTTCTGTTGCGCACACTACATACCAAGGACAGACAATCAGTCTGTCCGAGTCTAAACCCGTCGTGGACCGTCATGAAAATGTCGAAGTGCGCTTGCGCCGGCCCGGCTCAACCCCTCTTAATGCCTAGGAAACAGGATCTGGACCAACATGAAACCCATCACGATCTCTTCCCTCGCCGCTGCCCTGCTCTTCTCGACGCTCGCTGTCGCGGCACATGCCGCCGACGCCAGCGGTGCGGCCCTTCCCCTGACGCGCGCCGAAGTGCGTGCCGACCTTGAAGCCTGGACACGCGCAGGCCTGGCCGAGTACTGGCACGGCGATAGCGGCCCCGATGTCAACAGCGCGGAATATCAACGGCGATTTGCCGTCTATGAAAGCCTGCGGGCGGCCCAGAGAGAGGCCGCCGCACGCTGATCCGGCAAGAATGACGAGTGCCCACGGCAACTGCGCCACCCGGGGCGATGCCGTTCAGATAACCACTGCGTTCCCGCGAAGGCAAAAACCCAGTGACTTTAAAAAGACGCTGGATTCCCGCCTGCGCGGGAATGTCATCCCGAATCGTCTACTCAACTGCTTAAGCTGCAGTGCGCAAATCATATTGAACGGAACCGTAACCGCATCGGGTTTCGTCGAATCGGCCGTCAACCAGGTGATCAGCAAGCGATTCGTCAAACGGCAACAGATGGCCTGGCAACTGCAGCGCACTGCTACAGATCCATACGGCCGTGCTCAATGACCAGCCCCGATCATTCTGAACGGTGGTATCCCTCCATCGCCGATGAAAACGACCACCGCTTTGCCGCTTAATCAGCCCCGGTTTGGCGCGGTCTCAAGCCGAGGCGGTGGCGATCGCCGATCGGCTCGTGGTCGCCGAGCAGGCGCAGCGCCGAACCGCCTGCGACTTGGACGCCGATCTTAGCTTCGGCAACAAGGCCTGAATGGGCCCGGGGCGTCGGTCGCGACGACGCCATGAACGACCGGCGGGTCGGCGACATTGGGGCAGCGTATCGCAACGGCCCTACATTTTTATTAATCAACGGCTTAGTCGAATAGGCCACCGGAAAGGTCATGCTCTAGGGAGGAGCGATCATTGAAGCCGGCTGCAAGCAGCGCATGGGCTGGCCGGCTGTTCCACCAAACTGAGAGCAGGGAGTTCAGCACGCGGAGTATGCGCATGGGGTGGATGGCGCATTGGCGGACCTGCTCGCTGCGGGCTTCGCCATACAGGCACCAGGTACAGAAATGTTCGCAGTTGTTGCTCAGCAGGCGATAGCGGTTCTCGCCCAAGCGCGAGCGTGCCCGCCTGACCACTTGGTCGCTGGTAAAACGCGGCAGCGACTCGGTTCTTACCTCGATGCCGTGGCCGGCGCCGAAGTGTTCTAGGCTCAGCTCTTCCACAGGCCCCGTGTGCAGCCCACGGCAAAGGCCCGCATAGTGCAGCACGCGGCCGTTGCCCACATATATGCCGTGGTGGCTGTAGCCGCGACGCTGCGTGACCAAGTGTGCGCCAAGCGGCGGCTCGCCTGCCGCTTCGCACTGCGCGACCGGCGCCTGCCAGCCTGCCTCGCTACCCTTCATTGCTTGCTCGCCGTCGCCTAGCGCGGCAAGTACCTGCGTGGCAGCGTCGGCGATGCACAGCGCGAGCATGGTTGCATTGGCACTGCGGCTGATCTGTTCTCTCTTCATGATTCATGCCCCGACATCAGATTTGGATGGACAGGAGGGGTAGCTGTCTCTGTGCTGCAGTATGAGAAACAGGGCTCACGCTTGCGTCGCACAAACCTCAAATTTTCTTCACGACGCCCACGGACGGCGGCAACCGCGGCGTGGGCGACTCTAGCGGTTTCGGCGCAGCGGTACTTGCGGGCGGCAAGGGCAACGCTTTCCATCCAGCCAATGCGCGGGGATCAGACGGCGAGCGTGAACCGTTCCGCTGCCGACGAGCAGCTTCCTCGCGAGAGGTGGCCTTGCCCCTTGCGTGGCTGTGTTGCAGTAAGCCTTCGGTAGAATGGCCCTAGCGACTTGAGCTCAGCAATGTCAAGCGCCCGGGCCTCCGTCACCAGTTGCGTGCGTTTGGACACGGAAAGCAATGCTGGTGCCTGCGGGAGACCGTCGGCCAGGCTTCGCAGGGTCTGGATGTGTTTGAGGAAGCTTGCGATTTCGCGTGCGGCGGGGCGCTTAGGCTCGCGCTTGAGCTGGTCCCAACCGGATTGCTCGCCCTGACCGTCAAACAACGCGTCAATCCGAGCGATCTGCGAGTCGTCGAGCGCGTCAGCAATGGCACGATAGATGGCTTCATTGCACCGGCTGCGGGCCTCGGTGGCCATTCGGTGAAGCTGGCTAATGGCGGCAGCTCGCACCGTAGCCGGATCAGCTCTTCGATCAGCACGTTGATAATGTCGGGCAATTCGACCTTGGTGTGCGACGCCTCGGTTGCGAGCGCTTCGCCATTTCAGCGTGTTGGCTTCGACCGGTCGAATGTGGAGATACCCGCGTAGCAACTTCTGATGCCGGGAGCGGCTTGCCTGGTGGGCTCTTGCCGAAGCATGCCCGCAGCCTTGATGAGATCCGCGCATCCTGTCCTTACATCCCCGGCTTTAGTGTGCGCACAACCTCCAGGAGCGAGCCACGCGAGACCATCGCTCGATGCACAGGCCGTCCGCCGCGGTCGGCGCCATGGAGCTGGAACACATGTTTGGCGAGATCGATGCCGAGGATGTCGATTTCCATGATGAACCTCCACGTGTCAGGTTAGGCCGACAGTGTCCCCCGAAGGGAGGCGCCGGGAAAAAATCCTCTGCCATATGTGAGGCGTCACATATTCATGAATTCCGGCCGACCTTCAAGTAAGCACAACTTCGAATCAAGGTCGCCGACCGGTAGGCCAGCACTGTGGCGCGCGTCCCCTGCAAACAGGGATGGGGATGGAGGATAGAGCGCCCTCAGGACGCGAGGCCATCCGGGTTCATCGACTGCCAGCGCCACGAATCCACGCACATGCGGTCAAGATCGTGGCGCGCGCGCCAGCCGATCAGTTGCTGCGCCAGGCCCGGATCGGCATAGCAGGCGGCGATGTCGCCGGGCCGGCGCGCCACGATCTGGTAGGGCACCGCTCGCCCGCTGGCGCGCTCGTAGGCTGCCACCACCTCCAGCACGCTATAGCCCCGGCCGGTGCCGAGATTGACCGTCAGGCCCTGACCACGCTCGCGCAGGTAGACCAGCGCCGCCAGGTGGCCGTCGGCCAGGTCACACACATGGATATAGTCGCGCACCCCGGTGCCGTCGATGGTGTGATAGTCGCCGCCAAACACCATCAGCTGTGCGCGCCGGCCGGCCGCCACCTGCGCCACATAGGGCATCAGGTTGTTCGGCACGCCGCCCGGGTCCTCGCCGATCAGGCCGCTTTCGTGCGCGCCGACCGGGTTGAAGTAACGCAGGTAGGCAATGCGCCAGGACGGGTCGGAGCGCTCCAGGTCGCGCAGGATCTGCTCGCCCATCAGCTTGGTCTGGCCATAGGGATTGGTGGCCGAGAGCGGGAAATCCTCCAGGATCGGCACGCTGTGCGGGTTGCCATAGACGGTGGCCGAGGAACTGAACACCAGTTGCATGACCCCTGCCGCCTGCATGGCCGAGCACAGCGTCAGCAGGCCGTTCAGGTTGTTGTCGTAATAGGCCAGCGGCTGTGCCACCGAAACGCCCACCGCCTTGAGCGCGGCGAAATGAATCGCGCCGGCAATCCGGTGGCTGGCGAACACCTGCTCCAGCAAGGCGCGGTCGCGCACATCGCCCTCGACGAAATGCGGGGTTTTGCCGGTAATGGCCGCAATCCGCTCGACCACCACGCCGTTGCTGTTGCACAGATTGTCGAGCCCGATCACCTGGTAGCCCGCTTCGAGCAGCGCTACCCAGGTATGCGAGGCGATGTAACCGGTGGCGCCGGTCAGCAGCAGGGCTTCAGAGATGGTGGGGGGGCTGGTTGGAGCCATGGTTGGAGCCCTGGTTAAACCGATTGAGCCGGCCATTTGCGCGGTGGGCGCGATATCCAGACAACCCCGCGGACAACCCCGCGGACAAGCCCAGGCCAAGCAGCACGCCTGCCAGGTCGATGCCGATATCGAGCCAGCGTGGGTGCCGGCTGATCGCGAATACCTGCAGCCCCTCGCTCAGCAAGGCCAGTCCCAGCAGGGCCAGCACAATGCGCGACGCCCGCCAGGCAAACGGCCGCGCGGCAAGCTGCCAGGCCATCGCGGCGAACAGCACCAGGTGCGCCAGCGACGATAGCGGAAACGGCGCATGCAGGTTGCGCTCGATGCTGTCGCGCCAGGCCCCCGGGATCTGGGTGCCCACCAGCAAGGCGAGCGCGAACAGGAATGGCATGCCCCAGGCCATGCGACGTGTCATGAGAACCCTCCGGCCCGATTCAAGATCTGGCTTGCCGTGTACCGCGGCCCGATTACCGCGTGGTTTGCGCCGGCAGCGACCAGCTGGAGCCGGCCTGCACGCGCAAGTACTCGCTCGTGTCCGCGCGGCACTCCCGGTTTGCTTCGGCGCAGTTGCACGCCATTGGGCACGCCCCCCACCACATTGGCGCGGGCCTGGCCGAGCCGCCTGAGCGCCTCCGCCACCTTGTCCAGCGCAAGCAGCCTGTGCGCGGCCGGCTGATCGGATCGGACAAAGGTATTCACAGGCAGCCCCCCGGATGAAGGGATGCGGCAGGGCGGGAGCGCGCCTCGCTCTCCTCGGCGCGCGCGGGCTCCGGCGTAGCGGCCGGGAACAGCCGCTCGTACTCGTGACGCACCAGCCGGTAGCAGCCGCAGGCACACAGTTCCAGGCCGCCGCGGTCAAGCACCGCGATGCGGCCACGGCTATGCTGGATCAAGCCTAGCTCTGCCAGCCTTCCCACCGCCGCCGTCACCCCTTCGCGCCGCACGCCGAGCCGTTCGGCGATCGACTGCTGGGTGATCGCAAGCGCGTTCGCCCGCCGCCGGTCGGTGGCGAGCAATAGCCAGCGGCACAGTTGCTCGGTGACAGAGTGGTGGCGAATGCAAAAAGCGGTCTGTGCGACGTGCGTAAGCACGGCGTGCAGATAGAGCAAGGAGACGCGCCGGATCGCAGCCGACTGAATGAACGCCTGCCTGAACGTGTCGGCTGGCAGCTGGTAGCCAAGACCCGCGCTGCGGACTTCCACCCGGTATGGCATGGAGCCGCCGCCGGTCAGTACCGGGATCCCGATCAGGCCTTCATGGCCGATCATGGCGACTTCCATGCTCGCGCCGTCTTCCAGTTGGACCAGCATCGAGACCACGGCCGTGGTCGGGAAATAAATATGATGGATGCATTGCCCCACGTCGCTTACCAACTGCCCGGGAAGCATCCGTATCAGCTCAAGGTGAGGCGATATGGCCTGCCACTCCTTGCCCGGCAAGGCGCCCAGCAGGTGATTGACGTGCGAACCCGGCACACCCGAACCCCGATCTTCCATTTTTGCATCCTCCGTGCGGCGCCGTGCGAACGTGCCGGGCCAGTACAGCTACCGCTCTCCGGCACACCGGCGTCGATGCCCGGCTGCTGCATCTCCAGGGCCAGCGTGATGCCCGCCAACCCCGCGCCGATGATGCAGACCGTCGTGTGCAGCACGCTATCCTGCTCAACCCTTCTGGTATCAATAAGCATCCCTTCTCCCTAGTTGCCGGTTTTGGGGGCGAATGCCTTGTCCTGCATCTTCCTATGTGGCTTTCGCCTGTGTGCGCCAATATGCCGCCAACGGCAGCCAGGCTGCGCCTCGCAACATGCCAGTTGAGCGCGATGTCTTGCGCCTCACTGCGCCTTTCAACGCCTTGGTATCCGGCATCACTGAACACATCGCTTTCCTCGCCATGCAGCAGTGCATGAGCTTTGGTCCAGACAGATCGGCATTCTGTGAGCGACTCCGCACAGATGGCGTCGCTTGAAAAGTCGCAGCCTTCTTTTATGATTAATTGACTTCGACATCGCGCTCTGGGAATCGCAATTCCCCTGCCGGGGAAAGGCTTGGCCTGGTTCCTGTCTAGCAGCGCTAGTGTCCTATACCAGCGAGCCGATGAAAAACTTGTGCTTGGAGGCGTAATAGCATGACGTCATGGACCCGGCGTGCGTGGCTTCGGGGCATTTTCGCAAGCACCTTCGCTGTCGCGTCTCGCGACATATACGCGCACGTCGGCATCGGTCCGGTCAAGCCACCACTGCCTATTCCCGACATCTGGGTCATCGACGAGGCCGGCCGAAGGCGGCGGCTGCAAAAGGTCCTGTCTGGCGGCGTTTCCGCGGTGCAGACAATCTTCACAGGCTGCAGTTCGGTTTGCCCGCTACAGGGCGCGATATTTGGCGCGGCCCAGGAGGGGATAGCTCAACTGCGTTCACGCTATCCAGTTCAGTTGTTGTCGCTCAGCATCGATCCGCTTTCCGATTCCCCGGCCGCGTTGCGCGCATGGCTCAAGCGATTCGACGCCGGCCCAGCCTGGCATGCCGTGACGTCGCCCGTTGGCGAGGTAGAGCAGATCAGGGCGGCGCTCGCCGGCGGCGCATCGCGCCCGGGCATGGAGAGCCATTCCACGCAAGTTTATTTCTTCAACGAGGCTGCGCAACTGTGCTGGCGCAGCACCCCCTTGCCACGGGCGGAAGAAGTCCTGCGCGTTCTGGCGCATCTGGCCCAAGCTTGACTGCTGTGGTCCCCAGGCAAGACAGCACCAAACCACAACCACCAACTGTCATGACTCCTGCTTCCCAACGCCGGGTATTTCCTTCGCTGTGACCATGAATAGCTCCGTCACTGCGTTTTCTCTCATTCGGCTTTCATCGGTAACGCATTCGTTGAACAACGAGCTACGCCGGGTTCCAGTGAGCCGCACCGTCGGTACGGCGGGCGAATACCTGATCAATGTCCCGTCCAATCCCGGCATCGTCGTCCCCGGCTATTACCTGCTGTTTGCTCTCAACAAGCAGGGCGTGCTGAGCGTCGCAAAGACGTTGCGCGTTCACTGATGATTTCGGCGATGTGCGTACGTCGTTTGTATGCGGCCTTAGGCCTGGCGTTGGTCGCCGCCAGCGCGACGGCGGCTGCGGATGCCAGCCCGGTCGCCGAGCTGGGGCAAGCCATCTTTCAAGGGAATTTGGACGTTGTTGCGCATTTGCGGGGTGATGCCCGCCCGCTGCCAGCAATCGCAAAGCGGTGCGCCAGCTGCCACACGCCATCGAGCGGGGCACCCGCATTTGCCCCGCAGTTGACGGCTGGCTATTTGCTTGGTGCGATTCCCCGTCGAGGAGGGCCAGCCACGCGGTATGACCGGGACGCGTTCTGCAGGGTACTCGCCACCAGTATCGATCCGGCGACAGTGATGCTGGCGAAGTCGATGCCGCAGTACGTGTTGTCGGATGACGAGTGCACGGCGTTGTGGACCTTTCTCCTGACCCAGTAATCGGGCTTGCGCCGAGTGACGCGCAGGCGGTGTTCGTCAAAGCAAGCGCCCGCGTTGGCAATCGGGCTGAAATCAGCCATCAGCCCACGCGTGAGCGTGGGTGTCGCACGCGGGCCTGAGCGAACGACGCGTTTCTGCCTGGCTCCCGGCCAATCCGGCAGCAACCCGCGCTCAAATCGCAGCGGGCGGGTGCCACCCCGCAAATCCGCGGTGAGCGCGGACTCGCCGTGGAAGGCCGCGCGTCTCCATTCGGCGGCCAGCGCCAGACTGAAGGCGGCGAACCAGCCTCGTTTGCATATTGCGCGGTCCATCAGCGAATGCGCAGCGTCCTGGCGATGCTCGGCACTCCATTCGCATTCAAGGCAAAAAGCATGTAATAGCCGGGGAGGGCGATGCCGGGATCGGACGGGACATTGATCAGGTATTCGCCCGCCGTACCGACGGTGAAGCTCACCGGGACCCGGCGCTGCTCGTTGTTCACCGAGTGCGTTGCCGATGCCAGGCGAACCAGCGAGAACTTGCTCACGGCGCTACTGGTGGTGACAGCGATAGAAGTACCGAGGCTGGCCTCCGACGGTGCCGAGACAATGGCGGGCCGCGATGCTTCCGAGCCGTCCGCATTCAGCAGGTAGGGCGGCGTCAGGATCTCGACGTTCGGATGGTTGGTCGAGCAGCCGCCGCAAAGGCCGCCGCCGCCGCTCAATACCCGCCCGTCGGGCAACAGCAGGGCCACGCTGTGGTAAGTGCGCGGCGTGGCCATCGGCGCCAGCGGCCGGAACTTCTCGGTGGCGGGATCCCAAAGCTCAGGGGTGAGCACGGCACGGTCATCGGAGAACGGCATCGGGTAGGTCTGGCCGCCGAGCACGACAACCTGGCCGTTTGGAAGTACCACGCTGTTATGGAAAGCCCGTGCATACGCCATTGAGGCGATCTGGCGCACCGTGGCGATGCCACCGTTGATATCGATGAGATTGGCGTTCGCGCTTGCCCAAACATAATCGTAATTCGGCGCGCCTCCTATGGTGAGGATCTTGCCGATGTCGTACATGACTGCGTTGCCGTTCATGGCATCGGCGTCCCCGCCGCGCTCGCCGGCCCAGGTAACACTGCCGTTGCCGGCAGTCTCGACCCAGTTCATGCGCCGGCTCGGGCCTGCGTGAAATACACGGCCATTGGACACGGCGAACAGCCAGGCATGGTTATCCGCACGATAAGGGCCGGCAATATCACCGGTGAGGAAGTAGTCGTCCAACACTGCAGCGTTGAACTGCCAGCCAGCACCTGGGAGCCAGGTTTCGGCATCCTTGTTACCCGTGGTGGTACTCCACGACCCACCCAGGGTAAATACGCCGCCATTGGTTAGCGTGACGCTGCTGTTGTATCCGCGGCCACGTGTCATCAGCGGGCCCGCGGACCACGAGGACGTGGCGGGGTCGAAGATGCTAGTCTTTGTTTCGCTGGAACCGCCATTGACCAAGATCCGCCCATCGGGAAGATTCGCAATGCCCGGACAGAACATGTCGTGGCCAGTGTTGCTGACAAGCGTTTCGGTGGAACTTCCGGTGGCAGGGTCAAAAATGGCGGTATAGGTCTGGCCACCGTCGCCGCCGAAATTGAAGCGGTCATAGGAGGACCACACGAGTACCTTGCCGCTGGGAAGGTTGGCCGCCGCGACCGGTACCATCGGAAGCGTCTGTGGCGCCGTCCACTTTGACGGCAGGGTGTTGGCCTGCGGGGGCTGGCTGCCCAGGCCATCGATTGTCCAGGCTTGGCTGGTGGTGCCGTCGCACGGCATCTGCACGACTGCCTGGCCTGCCTGCGGATTCCCGCCCCCCTCTGCGACGAGACATTTGCCGCTATGCGCGGCTACGATCGCGTAGCCCGTGCTCTGCTCACGCAGCGTGAAGCGCTGGTTCGCGCCCGAGTGGCAGGCCCATTGAATCGCCGGAGCGCCCGGGGCAGTGCTGATGCCGAAGATGTCCAGGCATTTTCCGCTGTGCTGGGCGACGGACTCATACTGGGTGCCGTCCAGCCTGAGCGCCCAAATCTGGTTTGCCTGGCCATTGCACGCCCAGACAATCACTGCCGCTGCGTCTTCCTGCGAAATTCCTGTGACATCGGCACACAAGGTGGTTCCACTGAGGCGCAGCGAGCTGAGCGCGGCACCGGGCGATTGCGCCACCGCTGGCCCGGACAGCGCCAAGACCATGCAAACGGGGCCGATGCAGCCAGGCAGCCGTGCCGTCTTGAATCCGGCAAATCGTCGGGGAGAGGGGTTCATGGCAATGAGTGGTGGTGGTTCCTTGCCAGGGCGGCGGCACGGGCCTGGTCAAGCCCGGCCCAGCGCTCTACCGTCGGTGGCCACCAGGCAGCGCCGGCCGGCTTCGGTAAGCGCCTGCACCGCCCACTCGACATAGCGCTGGCGGTGGCCGGTGAAGTCAGGCTCGACAATAAGCACGGTTGGCTCAGACGTGGCGCTTCCCGGGGTCTGCAAGACTGCTGGATGCATAAACACTAGCATTGTCCGTTGCGCGCCAAACGCCAATCTGCGTGCCGGCCATGGCGGATATCAACGGATCGTGTGCGCTGCCGCACGATGCCGCGAGCCACCGGCCGGCGGCTGGCCGAAAGCAGCTAGGCGATGGCGATTGCCGGCGATGCGCGTACGGTAAGTTGTGGCTCACGACGAACCACCATGCGGGGTTCCTGAGATGATTCGCTCGGTATTGGTCGTCTGCAACGGCAATATCTGCCGCAGTCCCATGGCAGAAGGGCTGCTGCGCGAGGCCTTGCCCGGGTTGTCCGCGCAGTCGGCTGGTCTCGGCGCCTTGGTTGGCGAGCCGCCGGACCCCATTGCCGTGGGCTTGCTCGCGGAACGAGGTGTCAATATCTCCACGCATCGAGCCCAGCAACTCACCCGTTTGCTCGCGGTTCAGGCTGATCTCATCCTGGTAATGAACAACGACCAGAAGGGCGATGTCCAGTGCCTCTATCCGCAAATATCTGGCAAGGTCTTCCGCCTGGGCGAGGAAAGCAACGTGGATATTCCAGACCCCTATCGCGAACCGCGCCAGGTATTTGAGCAGGCGTTCCAGCTGATCCAGCAGGGCATTGGCGCCTGGGTGCGTCGCATCCAGGCGCTCGGCTAAACCGTGTTGCTTGCATCAAGGTATCGCAATGACCCAACGCCCTCCTTATTTCTCCGTAGCGGCGCCGCAGGACGACGAAATCAATCTCGTCCGATACCTGGACGTCCTGACCGCAAACCGCTGGTTGATCCTCGCGATCGCTGCGATGGTGCTTGCGCTCGGTGCCGCCTATGCCTTTTTGGCTCGCCCAGTCTATCAAGCCGACATCCTGATACAAGTCGAAGACAGTCCCAACAATGCGAAGAACTTGCTGGGCGATGTCTCAAACCTGTTCGATGTGAAGGCTGAGGCTGCTGCCGAGATTGAAATCCTGCACTCGCGCATGGTGGTGGACAAGGCGGTGGAAAGCTTGCACCTCTATATCGAGGCGCATCCAAAATACTTCCCCCTGATCGGAAACTGGCTGGCAAGCAGGAATAAACGTCTTTCCGCGCCCGGTCTGCGAGGGTTCGGTGGATACGTGTGGGGTAGTGAGGCGATCCAGGTAGCCATTTTCGACGTACCTGCCGAACTGGAAGGAAAGGCCTTCACCCTGCTGGCGCTTGGCAATGAAAGCTTCCGCATCGAGCAGGGTGATCTCGACAAGCCGATCGAAGGCCGC
This sequence comes from Cupriavidus sp. IK-TO18, assembly GCF_015549295.1. NCBI lineage: Bacteria > Pseudomonadati > Pseudomonadota > Betaproteobacteria > Burkholderiales > Burkholderiaceae > Cupriavidus > Cupriavidus sp. IK-TO18. The sequence continues at coordinate 89,707 of NZ_JADGMP010000016.1, read as the reverse complement.
GTTGGCGAAGCGTTGAAGGTGGAACAATCGGCCGGTGTCATCGAGTTGGAGGTAACGGAGCTTAAAGCCAACCCCGGCGCTGAATTCATTCTCGTGCGCAAGTCCAGACTCAAGACGCTGCAGGAGTTGCAGCGCCATCTCGTTATCGCGGAGCGTGGCAAGCAAAGTGGCGTCATCGGCGCATCGCTGGAGGGCTCCGATCCCAAGCTGACTGCCCGCATCCTTAACGAGATCGGTGAAGAATACGTAGCGCAGAACGTCAAGCGCAAGGCCGCCGAGGCAGAGAAATCGCTCGTGTTCCTGAGCGACTTGCTCCCGCAACTCAAGAGTGAGCTGGAACGCACCGAAGCAAGCTACAACGCCATGCGCAACAAGCGGGGCACTTTCGACCTGAGCGAAGAAGGCAAGGCCTATCTGCAGGAGAGTGCGGCCGTCGAAGCGCGGTTGCAGGAGCTCAAGCAAAAGCGAACCGAACTGGTGAACCGCTTCACGCCGAGCCACCCGGCGATAGTCGTCATCGACCAGCAGATTGCTTCGCTCAGCGCCAAGGTTGGCAGCGTGACCAACCGTATTAAAGCCCTGCCTAACATGGAGCAGGACACTCTGCGCCTGATGCGTGATGTGAAAGTCAACAACGAGTTGTATGTGGGGTTGCTCAATAGTATGCAGCAACTTAGATTGGTGAAGGCTGGCAAGGTGGGCAATGTGCGCCTTGTCGATACAGCGCGCGTGCCGGAAGAATCCGTCAAGCCGAGAAGGGTGATAGTTCTCGCACTGGCTGCAGTACTCGGCGTGACCTTAGGCGTGGTGGCGGCCTTCGTCCGCAATGCACTTCATGGTGGCATCAAGGATCCAAAGGACATCGAGCGGCATACGGGGCTGAATGTCTACGCCACCGTGGTGCTATCGCAAGCGCAGAAGGCAATTGCCGAAGAGTTCCATTCCAGCAAGCGCGGCAACCGCCTCTTGGCCAGTCGCTGTCCCAACGATCCCGCTATCGAAAGCTTGCGCAGCCTGCGTACCGCTCTGCAGTTTGCCATGCTCGATGCTGGCAACAACCGCGTTCTTGTTGGCGGCCCGACCCCGGGTGTGGGAAAGTCGTTTGTGTCTGCCAATCTGGCGGCGGTCATCGCGGGGGGCGGCAAACGCGTACTGTTGATGGACGCAGATATGCGCAAGGGCTGCCTGAACCGGCATTTCGGCAAGGCTCGGGAGCCTGGCCTATCGGATGTGCTGGCCGGTTCTGCAGGGATAGAACAAGTCATCCATCGGGAGGTGGTGGAAGGGGTAGATCTGATTTCCGCCGGAACCGTCCCGCCAAATCCTGCCGACCTCTTGTTGAGCGAGCGCATCCTGCAGCTGCTGGATGCGGTCAGCGGTCGCTATGACCTTGTGCTGGTCGATACGCCGCCGGTGCTGGCGGTGACAGATGCGGTCATCCTCGCTGCGCAATGCGGCACTGTGTTCCTGGTTTCCCGGTTCGGGAAAACAACAATAGAAGACTTAGCCGAATCCGGGAATCAATTTCGGCATGCGAATGCAGAGGTGAAAGGCGTAATATTTAACGCGCTGGATCCGATGGCGTTCCGATATGGCTATGGCAATAAATATGAGCGCTATCGACATGCATACTTCGCCGATGGGGCAATTGACGGAAGGTCGAAATAGCATGACCACGGCAGAACTTCAAACGGGTACAGCCACGGCAATGGAACCCGAAAAGAAAAGCCCGAGAATCCGTAATTCTCTGATCGCCATGGCGGGCGTGATTGGCGGTCAGCTCGCAAATTTCGGGGTGATGTTCTTGATTGGCAAGAATTTTGGCCCCGCTAATCTGGGGCGATACAGTTTTCTGGTGGCGATAGCACTGTTTATCGGTTCCGGCATTGGCCTCCGTTATGAGCTGGCCTGCGTCTCGCGCCAGTCGGAATCTGCCATGAGCGCATTCATTCATGCCTGCGCCTTGGCGGCTTTGCTATCGGTTCTGTTAATTTCCATTGCCGCCCCCATCTATGGTGGGGTGGCGCTTGCAGTGATTGCAATGGCGTTTTCCGTATTCTTGCAAAACGCGCTGGGTTTTGTACTCAACACCGGTGAGAGATACCTTGGCATGGCTCTCGTACGATTGATGCCAAATCTTGTATTTTTGGTATTCTTGATTATTTCCTGCGGCATTGGTTTTAATGAAAGAATCGAGCCGCATGTTTTTGAATTACACGCACTGATGGCTGCATTGATTACGGTTACATCGATTCCCTGGTTTGTGGCGTTTAAGAATATCCCCCGTACCGGCATGGGGATCAGATTTTTCAGGGAAAATTATGGGTTCGCGAAGTACGGATTTCCGGCAATTTTGTTGAACTCATGCATCATCTATGCGATGCCGATTTGTATTCCCGTGATCTATGGCAAGGAGATTGCTGGAATATTCGCATTGGGGTATCGGGTCGGGATGTTCCCGGTAGCACTCTTCACGCAAAGTATAGGGGCAGTCTTGCGTCGAGATCTGCTTGACAACAACTACTCGAAGCCGGCGTTCAAGAAGGTAAGCGAGTACCTGGGGATAATGAGCTTGGTTGCGTTGCTTTCCATCGGGGCAATCTATATAGGCATCGATATGCTGGTGAGACAAGCGTTGGGAGGAAAATGGAACGAAGTAATTCAATTTTTTACGATACTCGCTCCATCCTTCGTCGCCGCCGCTGTCTTTGGACCGATCTCACAGGTATTTATCGTATTCCGGAATCAACGCCATGAATTTCTGTTGCAGCTTGCATCTGCGGTGGCAGTACTGCTTATATTCGCCAGCGCGTGGCAAGGAAATTTTCAACCAAAGATGACCGCATCCCTATTGAGTTTGTCAACTACGGTGTTTGCTGTTCTGGGCGTGCTGGCTGCGCTCCGGCTGGCGAGGAGCGGGATCGCAAGCTGATGGCGATGTGCCTTCTGAGCTCCTGGCGAGTGGATCCGGGGAAAGCCCGTTCGTACGGTCGATGGCGTTGCCTATGGTGAACATTCGATGCGAGTAGCGAAATTTAAAATTGGCAGTCGCAGAAGATTAAGTGCGGGCATGTCCCTGAGTCTGTGGCTTCTGATTTCCGGATTGCTTCTCGGTGCCGCGATCTGGCATGAATCACTATTGCCTGCGCGCTTCATGCTTGATAAGGATGTGCTGCTTGAACGCATGGCGCAACACCAGTCGCCAGTCGTGTTTGGTGATTCCTTTGATAATTTTGCCTGGCTCTACAGAACGGCTGGCTTGGATACCTTTTCGCTCTCTGTTCTTGGCTGTTTGGTCTCGTTATCTGCTTTCATTCTTTCCATTCGAGCAGCTGGGGTTCGCGAACTGAAGGTTGTGGAGTGGCTGGTGCTGGTGTTCTGGATGGTTACTGCGGTCGTGTATGCGGGGTTGCCATCCAAAGAAATTGTAGTGCTGGCTATTGTTGGAATTGCGCTGTGCTGCAAGGGTAAGATGGCGCGCGTTCTGATGTTTTTGGTGTTGGCCGTTTCCTTTGCGCTTTATTTTAGGGGGTATTGGGCAATTATTATTGCTGGGTGGTTGTCACTGTACGTGCTGGGGGTGAAAGCGTTGCGACCGCTCAGATTGATATTGCTGATCCTGCTTTGGTATGCGGTGCTTTCCGTGGTATTTCAGAAATATCTCGGCGGCGGGCTGCCGTTAGGGCGGGAAGTGGGAAACGAGTGGAGATCGGCGACTGAAGTGGCGTCGTTAATTGAGTCGCCACTTCCGTTCCGCGGGTTTATTTTTGATATTGTGAACGTTGTCATTATTCTGGCTACGTTCATCGTGCCGGTTCCGCTGCTGTTGTCGGGTAGTGCGTCGCAAGTTGTTGGTGGCGTGGGACTTTTGTTGACTTTCCACATGCTTTCCGCGTCCTGGCGTCGAATTCTCAAGATGCCACCAAATTGCTCGGTCGAACACAGGCAAATGTTGTCATTCGTTATTAGTTTTCTTTGTGTGCAGGCAATCTTCGAGCCGGACTACGGTTCCTTCCTTCGCCATCTATCAGCGATTTCTCCGTTGATCTTGTTTTGCTGCCTGGCATCCCGAGATGGAAGCTAATGAGGATCAGTATATAGCGTGTGGATGAAGAAAGGCACCGACGCCTGATTGATTGATGACCGTCTGCCACGTCAGTTCCTTGAAGCGCTCCCGGTCATTTGGTTTGGCGTGATCTATCTGCTCGCCGGTAAGCGAGCCGAAGATATCCGCGCCGGTGACAATGCTTTCTATGCTCAGTTGTTTGCAGCATTCAAGATTGGCGGGGGCGTCGTTGCAGATGACCGGTTTTCCGAGTGCTGCATACTCCAATAGTTTGGTTGGTGTCTGGTAGCAGTGTGGACGGTGATACGGGAAGTAGCAGATCGCCGCGCGTGACCTGGCGACGAGCTTCAGGGCATCCGGCTGAGGAAGTCTGCCGGCAAAGTGGATGCCAGGTACGGAGCGGAACTGCGCATGGAGCTGTGGCTCCGGCTGGCCTATTAACAGCAGCTTGCGCCCACTCTTGGCGAAGCGTCGTTCGAACGCCTTAAGCACCATGTCGAAATGACGCTCCCGGCTCATGTCCCCTACATAGCAAAAATCCGCCACGAGGTCCCCGGCCTGCGGTGCCGAGAATTCGGCCCCGAAAATCCAGTTCGGAACTCCCATCGGCAGGAGGATTGAAGGAATTCCGTCATTGAAGCGCATTAACTCTCGTTGCCGATCGTTCTGGAATATGCGCAGGTCCGGTTTGGTGTTGAGGTAGCGCTTGGCAAGATCCTTGAGCTGGGCGAGTCTGCCGACCGAAAGGGAGCGATAGTCATGGATAGCACAGGCTGCTGGTATGGCCTGGTGGTAGAAGCCCATGAGGGCCCAGAGGATTGTGTTCAGTCGGTCCGGAAGGTGCGCCAGGTCATCCAGGGTGCCTGAACCGACGTGGAAGCCCCAGTCTGCAAGGTGGCTGGAATAGGCGGGAACCTCGGGATAGTGGGCCTTTCCCGGGTGCAAGATGAAAACTGATTTCTTCATGGTCGAGAGGAAGGAGTACAGCCAATGTGCAATTGCCGCTCCGCGCCTGAGGAGCAGCAGTGGTGAAGGGAATCAGGTCGAGAGTGGCGGTGTTCATGAGGGAAGATCTGAGCAATAGCACCTGCTCTGAATCCTCCCTGACGTTCAAGCCGCCGATCACCACAAGCGGCTGCCGGTTGAAGCAATGCAATGTCAATTTGCATTTTGGTGTCGGCAGTAGTCATTTCCAGTCGTCCGGACACAGGGCCTGCCAATCGCGGAATGCGCTGGTCAGGTTGTATTTGAAGGAGTAGTCCGACGACAGGAGATAGCTGGGAACGATATAGTTGGGCTGCACCAGTTTGCGTACCCGTACCGGGCTGAACAGTTGTCTCATCCCGACCAGACGAGCAACCAGACTGATACTATGGGATGCGAACAGCAGAAGTGAGAAGGGAACCTCCGGAACGTGGCGCTTGATGCCGGCCGTATCGCAAACTGCGTCGACGTAGTCGCGAATAGACGGTGCCGGCTCCATGGACATGTTGAACAAGACATAAGGATCCTGCTTCTCGATCTGCTGCTGGTGCACCCAGAGAAGCGCATCGACCAGTTCCTTGACATAGACTCCGGCCTTGCGCGTATTCTTGTTGCCCATGTAGAAGAAGTATCGGCGCATAACGGCTTGAATCAGTCGGGACACATTGCCGCCTTCTCCTGGGCCAAATACGACGCCAGGACGCGCGATCGTCAGTACCCGCCGTGCTCGATCTTCATTGAGCCAAGCGAGATGGATCTTCTCGGCTACCAGCTTGGAGCCGCCGTAGGCCGAGGTGGGAACCGGCAATGAGTTCTCGTCGCGCTTCTCATCGCTTAGCCCGTATGGCGCGATCGAGCTAGTGAAGGCAATGCTCCTCGCATTTGCGCGACTCGCCCATTCGCAGACGTGCTCTGCGCCAAGGATATTCGTCTCGTAGTACTCGTGGATCAGATGACCCGGTTCGCGATGTACTGCGGCGAGATTGGCGACAAAATCAACTTTCTCTTGCGGCATCCACTTGATCGGCTGACGCACGTCACCCAGCACCTCGGTCGCGCCTGGGGTGGACCGGACCATATCGAGTCGGAAGCGGTTATGCTTGGTCTCAATAGCCTCGTGATCGAACAGATAGATTTTGCGATATCGGCCGCTCCGTCCGAGACTTTCTGCCAGGAATGCACCGATAAAGCCGTTGCCGCCGAAGATGACAGCGCAATTGCCATTCGAGATTTCGTCCATAGTGAACTCCCACACTAGTGGGGCTTGGAAGGTCCGATATATATCTGCTCAAGCTCATCCAGAAACCTGCCCTGCGCAAAGCGCTGCCGGGCCGCCTGCTGCCCCCCGCTCGCAAGATCGGTGTGCAGGGAAGAATCTCCGCGTAAGCGCTCAAGACAGCTCACGGCCTCGTCAGCCACCGAAAACAGAAGGCCATTGATGCCATCGTCAATGACATCTACGTTGCCGGCACAGCGACTGGCCAGGACGGGGAGGCCGGCAGCCATGGCTTCGATCACAGATATGGGCATCCCCTCCCAGGCGGCGGTAGAGAGATAAGTGTGCGCGGCGTGGAGGATGTCACGTACGTCCTGGCGAGTACGCCATCCTGACACGCGAACGCCGGCATCGATGAGCACGGCCTTGTTGGCTGTGTCACCGTCACCGATCCACAGAAAGTCGAATCCCTGGCCTGACAGCCGCCGCGCGATCTCGGCGAACAGTTCGAAGCCCTTCTGCCGCCGGATGCCGCCGGCAGTCACAACTGTGAATCGTGCGCCGGACCTCATAGCGCTGGTTGAAGCCTCCCACTGGGACGGGGCGAAGAAGTCCACGTCGACGGCGTTCTCGAGCAGGATGGCGGGTCGTCCCAGTGAGCGTTCGATGGCCTGTGCCTCACTGCGGGAGCAAGCCACATAGCTAGCCCGACCCCGTGCCGCAACGGCTTCGAGCAAGGTGAAGATTCGCCTCCGGGTGCGCGAGATGTCGGTTCTCATGAAGGAGATGCAATGCGGGCTATACAGCGCTCTCAGGTCAGACCGCCAACCTAGTGTGGCCATGCGACCGACGAATCCAGCAAACGAAGAATGCATGTGAAGCACATCCGGGTTGAGTTCCTTCAGCTTGCGGCGAACTTCAATCAGGCTGACAGGCAGGTCTTTGGGGCCCATCGGTAACGCATGGAGTGCCACATCGCGATGAAACAGGCCGGCGAGGTTGGATGGAGTTTCAGGCCGCTGGGAATAAACAACGCTTATCTTGTGCCCGCGGGCCGCAAAGTGGTTGGCGGCGAGACAAACCATCGCCAGCGTTCCTGTCGCTGTTGACTCAATCAAGTGCGTGATCTTCATGGGGAAGGACTGATCAAGAGCAGCTGCGCAGAACGTGACCGGCGATTGCGCCGTGGCGGCCTCGGCGCATTGGGTATCGAGTTTTGTAAGCATGGCGTGAACCTTCCCGTTCGAGAAACGCAAGCTTCGGTTTCAGTACGCGTTGCTTTGCCTCAACCCTTTGAAGATGGTCGCGGCGATGATGCGCAGGTCCAGCGCAAAGGACCAGTTACTGAGGTAGTAGAGGTCGTAGGCAATGCGGCCTTCCATTTTTTCAATGCGGTCGGTCTCGCCGCGGTAGCCGTTCACCTGCGCCCAGCCGGTAATGCCGGGCTTGATGCGGTAGCGGTGGATATAGCCGGCCACGATCTTCTGGTACTGGTCGTCGTGCTCGATGGCGTGCGGGCGCGGCCCCACCACCGACATGTCGCCGCGCAGCACATTGAAGAACTGCGGCAGCTCGTCCAGGCTGGTGCGCCGCAGGAAGGCGCCCACCCGCGTGATGCGCGGGTCGTTGCGGGTGGCCTGCGTGAGCACGCCGGTCGGCTCGGTGTGCGCGCGCATGGAACGGAACTTGTAGATGGTGAAGACCCGGCCGTCGGCGCCCTTGCGCTTCTGCTTGAACAGCACCGGCCCGCGCGACGACAGCTTGACCGCCACGGCTATGGCCAGCAGCAGCGGCGCCAGGCCGAGCAGCACCGCCGCGGCGAACAGGCGGTCGAAGATGTCCTTCTGCATCAGCGCATTCGGCGAGATCGGTGAGGCCACCAGGTTGATCGCGTGCATGCCGATCAGGTCGATCATGCCGGCGTCGAACAGCGCCACGCTGCGCAGGTCGGGCATGAAGCGGATATTGATCAGCTCATCGCGGTATTCCCGCACGAAATCGAGGATGGCGGGTTCCTGCGACAGCGGCAGCGCCAGCCACAGCTCGTGGATCTGCTGGGTGCGCAGATATCGGTGAAAGGCGGCGCGGTCCTCGAAAGTGGGCACCTTTGCGTTGAGGCCGCCAACGCCGGGCGCCACATTGAAGGCGGCCGCCACGCGGAAGCCCGAGGCCCGCGACGAGGCGACACGCCGGATCACGGCGTCGCAATGCGCGCCGCTGCCGACTACCGCCACATGGTGCAGGTTCATGCCCGCGCTGCGCACATGGCCGAGCACGAGGTGGGTGGCGAGCCGCGACAGGATCAGCAGGCCGCCGGTAGTGGCGGTCCAGTAAGTAAACCACAGGCGCGAGATCAGGTCGGCGCGGTGCAGCGAGAACATCACCATCACGCCGCACAACTGCACCAGCAGCCAGGCCAGCGCGACTTGCCCGGCCAGCCCGAGCATGGAGCGGTCGCGCCAGGACGCATAGATGCCGAAGGCGGGAAACAGCGCCAGCGTGAACGCGGCCGCCAGCGCGATGACCACTTCGTAGAAGCCGCCCTGCGTCGCTTCGTCGAAGCGTATCTGCGAGGCCAGCGCGGCCCCGGCAAAGACCAGCGCGACGTCGAGCACGCGCGCCAGCAACCCCTCGAGCTTGAGCATTTCGCCTCTCCCGTCTTTCCCAAAGCCGTACCGCCACCGACCCCTGCCATCCCACCGCTCAGGCGCAGCCCCGTAGGTATCGGTCCACGCGCACGAGGTCGTCTTCAATGCCGTCCCCGGCTTGCCCCGTGCGCGAGGCAGCGGCGCTGGCGCGCCGCGTGCCGCCCATGCCGTCAGCCGTCAGCCGTCGGCCGTCAGCCGTCGGCCTGGCTCTTGCTGCGCTGGCGGAACACGGTGGGAGAGATCGACATGCGTTTGCGGAAGATCTTGGCAAGGCGATCGCCGTTGCCCATGCCGCAGCGGCGCGCCACCTTGTCGACCGGCAGGTCGGTTTCGGCCAGCAGGCCACAGGCGGAGTCGAGCCGCGCCTGCAGTAGGTAGTCGGACGGCGTCACGCCCATTTCCACCTTGAAGCGGCGCAGGAAATTGCGCTCGCTCATGGCGGCGACCTGGGCCGCATCGGCGATGGAGATCGACTGCTCGCAGTGGTTCTGCAGCCAGCGCGCGGCGGCGAGAATCTTGTCAGCCGCACTGGTCATGCCCACATCCGCCAGCGGCGGCATCAGCTTGGCACTCCAGGTCGGCATGACCCGCGCGGCCACGGCGCGCGCCACGTCCAGGCCGAGATCGCGCTTGATCACCGTCAACGCGCCTTTCATCGGCTCGTACTGGTCGCTGGCGGCCTCGGCGGCCTCGGCGGCTCGCAGCGGATGGACGGTGGCGCCGTGCGGCGGCTCCATCGGCTTGAGGATGCCGGCCGCGATCAGCACGGCGCGCCCCTCTGCGATCGGCTTGACCGCGGCGGTCTTCGGATGGACCGCGCGCAGCCAGCGCAGCAGCCGCTCGTCGGCGGCCGCGGTGCGCGCGCCATCGCCGCCGGCGATAAACAGGAGATCGAAGCCTGGCTGCTGGCGCGCATCGAGGCCGTCGGTCCAGACCCGCACCGAGGCCGAGCAGGCGATGCTGCCGCCATCGACGGAGATGAAGCAGACATCGTAGGCCAGCTTCTTGCCGCTGGCGGGAGACGAGACCTTGTTGGCCGTGTGGAAGAGCTCGGCCACCAGGCCGGCGCCCAATAGGGAAAAACCGTCGAATAACAGAATACCGACGCGCCTGGCGCTGCATTTGAAACGATCGGTGGAGGTGGAGAACCAGTTTATGGAGGCTGGTGCTAATTGCGCGTCCGTCATTTTGATTACCCCATTATTACTGATCGCTTCCGCAGCGGACTTTGTCGTGCTGCATTGCAGCGTAGCCACTCTGCAATCGTCGGAGTGCGCCCTGTCTGATACTGACGAGATCTTGGCGGAAGGAATGCAAAAAATTCTAAAAATGCGATACAAGTGCCTGTAACCAAAGAAAATATGCCTTAAGAGAATTGGTGATCACCTTGGTGCAAGCATTGGGAAGAACTCCTTATTGGGCACTATAGAGGCTGCGCTGCAACGCAGCATGCCACGCACCAAAATGAATGTTTGGAAATCCACATAACTAACCGATTCGGTGCATGCCGAATATTTATTCAAAGATTTGTTCACCAATAGAAGTCATTTTTTTGCCGCTGTTTCAGGAATGAAACAGGACACGCATATTTTTATGAGAATAATTCCCCTTCAATTTGTTTCGCGCTGCGCAGGTGCGTCGCTGGTGTCGAGCAACTGCAGCCCGGGTAGCAGGGGAGGCTCTGGTGCAAATCGTAGGGGCCGGTGGGTAAGCTCGGATTTTTGACGAGCGCGAGCCTGCAATGAGTACGCTCAGAGATATCGACTGGTCGTTCAACGGGCGGCACTGCGACCGCGAACTCATCTTGGTACCTGCGCATACGACGATCATGCGCTGGGTCCAACGCTTCACGCCGTAGTTCGTCAAGCGCTCGGATCGGAAGGGAGCTGAACAGGACGCCTCGCCGCAGCGGCACGGCCAGCCGCGGGCGTCAGAGGCTGGCGTTATTGGCCAGCATCATGCCCGAGCCGTTGCCGGCCGCGTAGTGGCTGGCGCAACTGACCGAACTGTTTCCCGTCACCGACATGCCGGTGCAGCCGTACAGGTGGATGTTCGTGGCGCAGTCGCGCACGAAGTTGCCCGAGACGACCCCGCCAGTCCGGTTGACCACATTGATGCCGTATGCGCCCGGTGCGTCGAATCCGGCTACGACATTGTTCACGACGACGGCGGCGGTCCTGCTCCAGGCCAGGTCGATGCCGCTCTTGGTGCCATTCAGGCCAAGCACGGTGTTGCCGTTGATGACCGGGTCGGCCACGTCATGGCAGCTGATGCCGACCTTGCCCATATAGCGGATGTTGTTCCCGCTGATGGTCGGGTGGTCCTGGTATTGCGCCCAGATGCCGATCGTCTCAATCGCCGCATTGCACAGGATGCTGTTGTCGGTGACGGCAATGCCCTGGCCGCGGTCGTGCCATGTGACCGTCAACATTGGCGAACCCGCCGCGATGGGCTTGCTTGCCAGCAGCGTGGTGCCATCGATGTTCGCGACATAGGTTTGCGCCGGCACCCCGCCTCCGGTCAAGAGCTGGCCGACCTGAATCGTGGGATTCGGCGCGGCGAGCCGTACGCGCCTGGTGCCATCGGCGATGCACGCCTGCTTGCCCACCACCACCGTGTCGGTCTGCAGCCCCTGCAGCAAAATTGCCGCTGCGGCATGCCCCTGGGTCAGGTCCACGGTATTGCCGGAAATCACGCACTGCACGGCGCCACCGTACACTGCGATGCCCGCATGGATGGGGCTCCAGCTGGCGCCGCTCTTGTCGGTGCTGGCGCGATCCAGTTTCACGGTGTTGGCGGTGATGGAGCAGGCAAGCGAGCGTGCCACCGCGATGCCCCACCATGTGGCGCCTTCGCAGGTGTTGCCGGCGATGGATGCGTTGTTCAGGTTCTCCGTCACGATACTGCGCCGGAAGGGCCCCAGCACGATGTTGCCGACAATGGTGCAGAGATTGTCCTGCCTCGGCGACGCGCCGTTGTGATAGTGAGCCAGCCCTTCCACATGAATGCCGATCCGGCAATCCTGGCCCGCCATGGCCGTGACAAGGTTGCCGGTGATGGTCGCCGCACAGCCCCAGATCGTGATGCCGTCGCCCCGGTCCTCGCCGGTTCCGGAGGTGGAATCGCCCGGGCCGCCCCCCGCGCCAATGCAATCGAGAATGCGGTTGTTGGCGATGATGAAGTCGTGGTATTCGCCCTCCGACTCGACCGTGATGCCATTCTGGAAACCGCGGATGGTCGAGCGCGTGACCGTGCCCAGGTCGGCGCGGAACAGAATGCCGGTATTGCGGCCACCTGCCGGCGCCTGGAGCCGGTTTGGATTGGTGAGCACGATGCCGTCGAATTCGCAGCCATCCGCCTTGACGGTAATGGCGGCCATGGTGGCAATGCCGGCCGAAAATCGCAGTTCGCCCGCGCCGCAGATGCGGGTTTTCCTGCCTACGGTCAGCGGCCCGGTCAGGTTGAAGGTGCACCCCCCGGGAACGGCCAGCTCCGCGGCGCCGCTGTCGAGCGCGGCCTGGATGGCGCGGGTGTGATCGAGCATTGGGGCGCCGGACAGGGCGTCCTGCCGCATCGCGGGGGACATGAAATCGAGCACGCTCGGAGATTCGGGCTTGCGGCCATCCGGCACGCTTGCCGCCAGGACCGGGGGGGAGAATGGGTTCGCCAGCGCGGCGCCTGCGGTGGTGGCCAGTCCGGCCAGCAGATTCCGTCTCAGCCTGCTCATGTCCTTGCTCCGCGGGCGATGCTCGCCCCTGCGCTTCGCCGCTGCGGCGATTCACGGTTCATGGGTCCGACAGGGTGTGCCGCGGCATCGCCCTGAACAGCACCACGCCCGTGTCGTCGATGCCGGTGGCCAAGACCTGGCAGAACGCATCGCGGTCGTAGCGCGTGGGAAGCCGTTTTTCGCTCGCGACCGTCATTTGCACCGGAGCCGCCCGGTGCCGGTACCGCAAGCTTAACCGCCCGATGCCGGCACAATCCGCCAAAAACCAGCGCCATGCCGACGGTGGGCTTCACCGTGGCCGCGCACGGCAATGCACAGCCATGTCGGAATATGGCGAACTGTTGGCAGGCCGGAAACCGGCCCAGGGAATACGCTGCATTCACCAATAACCAACATACGTCGGGGTAGGCCATGCTCAAGGTCAAGAAAGCAGTATTTCCGGTAGCGGGTCTCGGCACGCGTTTCCTGCCGGCCACCAAGGCCAGCCCGAAGGAAATGCTGCCGGTGGTGGACAAGCCTTTGATCCAGTATGCGGTGGAGGAGGCGGTTGCCGCCGGCATCACCGAACTGATCTTCGTGACCGGCCGCAGCAAGCGCGCGATCGAGGATCACTTCGACAAGTCCTACGAGGTCGAGGCCGAACTGGCGGCGCGCGGCAAGCAGCAACTGCTCGATCTGGTCCGCAGCATCAAGCCCAGCCATGTCGACTGCTTCTACGTGCGGCAGTCCGAGCCCCTCGGGCTCGGCCATGCGGTGCGCTGCGCGAGCAAGCTGGTGGGCGACGAACCATTCGCCGTGATCCTGGCCGACGACCTGCTTGACGCGCCCACGCCGGTGCTCAAGCAGATGATCCAGGTGTTCGACCACTACCACAGCTCGGTGATCGGCGTGGAGGAGATCGCGCCGGAGAACTCGCACTCTTATGGCGTGGTCGACGGCAAGCCCTGGGACAGCAGGGTTTTCAAGATGTCCGGTATCGTCGAGAAGCCGGCGCCGGAAGCGGCGCCGTCCAACCTCGGCGTGGTGGGGCGCTATGTGCTGATGCCGCGCATCTTCGACTACCTGCATGCGCTCAAGCCGGGCGTTGGCGGCGAGCTGCAGCTCACCGACGCGATCCAGGCGCTGCTGACCGACGAGCAGGCGCTCGCCTACCGCTACCACGGGCGCCGCTTCGACTGCGGCAGCAAGCTCGGCTACCTGATGGCCACGGTCGAGTTAGCGCTGCGCCACGCCGAGGTCGGCGCGCCGTTCGAGCAATACCTGCGCGCCGAGTACGCGGCGTTTGGTGGCATGCCGTCGCGCGCGGAAAGCGCGGCGCCGGAGGACAGCGAGCGCCTCCCCATGGTTGCTTAGGGATGGTGTTCAAGTGCGACACGTGTCGCGGTCCGCCGCACGTCAAGCGGCATGGTGTTTTTCCTACGCGTGACGCTGCTCGAGTTGACCGATTCGCTGCTCTATCAAATCGGACGTCGCGTTTCCGATCTGGTTCGGCACGCTTACAACAAGACCACAACGAAACAGGGTCGCTCTGCAGTTGAATACCGACAACAACTGGTTGCGATCAAAGCGCTCGTTCGTGACAATACGCGCCCGGCGGAAACCTGACTTGCAGAGTTTGAAGCACTGCTTGGGGAACTACAGGACAAGCCCCTCGCGCCAGTTGCCTCGCTGACAAAGCTGATGACTGCGATGGTGGCGCTGGACCAGCATCCGGCGCTGGAGAGAGAGCTAGCATCGCCGCAGCTCACCTAGCTTCTCCAGGTATTGGGGCGTAACGTCGCCCGTTACGTATCGGCCATCAAAACATGACGTCTCGAGCCCTCTGAGGGCCGGATTAAGATCGGTTACCGATCTTTGCATGTCCATGATGTCCTGATACACCAAACCATCCACGCCGAGGATGGTGCTAACCTGGTCGATATCGCGGCCGCTTGCAATCAGTTCCTTTCGCAAGGGCATATCGATTCCGTAAACGTTTGGGTGACGGATTGGGGCTGCCGCAGAGGCAAGGTAGACTCGATTGGCGCCCGCAGCGCGTGCCATGTTGACGATTTCACGGCTGGTAGTCCCACGAACGATTGAATCATCAACGATGAGAACGTTCTTCCCCTTGAACTCTACGCCCATGGCGTTAAGCTTTTGGCGTACGGATTTTTGGCGCATTTGTTGGCCAGGCATGATAAAAGTGCGACCTATGTAACTGCTCTTTACCAGCCCCTCGCGATAAGGAAGGTTTAGGCTGGCTGCAAGCTGCATGGCTGCGGGACGGGACGAATCGGGAACTGGCATTACCACATCAATGTCGGCCGAGCGGAAATTCGACGCGACCGATCTGGCAAGGTATTCGCCCATCCGCATCCGTGCGGCATACACTGACACTCCCTCAATCACCGAGTCCGGCCGAGCGAAATAGACATATTCGAATACACATGGAAGATTGCGCGCACTTGATGCACATTGCTTGTAAGACAATTTCCCTGCGTGGTCAATGAATATACCTTCGCCAGGCGCTACGTCGCGCATCAAGGTGAACCCGCTCGCTTCCAGGGCTGCGGATTCTGAAGCGACCATCCATTCCCTCGTCGGCCCGAATTCACGGTAACCAATGCACAGGGGACGGATACCGTTAGGGTCGCGAAATGCGAGCAACCCCTGATCGGCGATACTCGCAACTACGGCGTACGCTCCACGCACGCGACGATGGACGCCGGAGACTGCGCGGAATACGGCGTCGCTATCAATACCTGTGCCACAGGTCACATCCTGTAACTCGCTCGCGAGGACGTTCAACAGGACCTCTGAGTCAGACCGGGTATTGACGTGTCGGTGATTGAGCGACTGAAGTTCGGCGCGCAACTGCGTCGTATTGGTTAGGTTGCCGTTGTGCGATAGCGTAATGCCGAAAGGGGCGTTTACATAAAACGGCTGGGACTCTTCGTCGCTCGCAGCTGAACCTGCCGTTGGATATCGTGTATGGCCTATTCCGCTGTGCCCGTAGAGTGAGCGCATGTCGCGGGTACGAAACACATCGCGTACAAGTCCCTTCGCTTTGTGCAAATAAAACTGACTTCCCCGCGAAGTCGCAATGCCAGCGGCATCTTGCCCACGATGTTGTAGTAACAGGAGTGTGTCATACAACAACTGATTGACTGGTCCTGCCCCGACGATTCCTACAATTCCGCACATCATGCCTCCGCGCTCTTGCGGCTTGGTCGAACAAACTATTCCTAGCACCCGCCCCGAACGCTAGCGGCGCTGTGATTCCACCGCACACTGCTCAATGTGAACCGTGCCGGTTTTTCCGGAGGCTCCCACTCTTCAGTGAGAATGGAGCCTATGAAGAAGACGTCAAGCGAGCTTACATGTTGTGCTTGACCGCGGCCTGGCGAGTCATCCGACCGTTTTCGAATCATCCAACTTTCGTGAGCATTTCCCCGGTGTGAGGGACGAGAAACAGATCTCTGTCGATCAACTCGACAAGTTCTCCGCTGGACAGGCGCCAATTTTTTGCGCCTGGATAGACGCGCAGGCCTCTAGGTGTCATCACTGACGTGAAGTAGCGACACTCAAGCACAAAAACGCATCGGTCGTCGTCGCCAGCGCAAGTCAGTCGCTGTACCACCTTGTTGCCGTGGCGTGGGCCGGCCAGGGGATGCAGCAGCTTGATAGCCATGTCGGGAAACTCGTGATAGTAAGAAATCCGAGGCAACTGGACGGCTTGATCCATAGGCGTCTTGAGCGCATGCCTCGAGTAGCGCTGGCTGCATTGCCATAGATGCCGAAGTGCACGCGCAATGACGGTTTACGGTCAGTTTTCGATGCAAATCCTGGGTCCAGATTCGCTGCAAATCAACAGCTGGAAGCACTGGTCACTCGCTGTCCGGTGGTTTCGTCTGCGGCTGCCGCCGCCAGGCTGCGCGCGTCATCCGACAAGGGGTCGCGTCACATTAAGACATTAGAACGGCTTGGTCGGCAGGTACTTGCCATCGAGGGTGATCACCGCGCGGTGGCCGCCCTCGGGGTCGTCCACCTTCTTGATGTCGAGCTTGAAGTTGATGGCGCTGATGATGCCGTCGCCGAACTGCTCGTGAACCAGGGCCTTGAGCGTCGAGCCGTAGATCTGCACGATCTCGTAGAAGCGGTAGATGGTCGGGTCAGTCGGCACGCCGCCAGGAATGCTGCCGCGCACAGGAATGGTCTGCAACTGGCGCACGGCATCTTCGCCCAGGTCCAGCTTGTCGGCGACGATCTTTGCCGCGGGGGAGGGTAGCGGATGCTGGCCGAGCAGGGCGGCCGTGACAAATGCCAGGCTCAGTCCGGTGCCTTCGTTGATCTGCTCGAATGTGAGCCCCTTGCGGATCTTGGCGTCGATGATGTCATCGCTCAGGGCTTGACGGGAGGATTGGCTGAATTGGGATTGGGTCATGCTGACTCCTTGAGAGGATGGAACGTGGGGTGAGGCATTCAGGCGCGCCGATCGACTCCCGCCTGCGTGGGTTTGCGGGTGCTTTGAATTTGCTATGACCTAAGGGTGGTTTGTCATGCGATCGACCAGGCGGCGAATGATGGGCGTGGCCGACACGACAACGGGCAGCATGGTCAGCCAGGAAACGCTCCAGGACCTTAGCCAGTGCTGAAAGAACTGGCCTTCGTCTGCAAATGGAATGCTTGCGATGGCAGCAGCGATGGAGCAGGTCAGTCCGGCTTGGATAACGCCATATGCGAAATAGCTGTAGCGCGAAGGAATCTTAGGCATGTGAGTCGCCCCTATGCATTCTTTGAACCGTTCATGCACCCTGCCATTGCCGCGCCAGGGGCTGTCGCCCCTGGCGCATGACAGGCGCTACGCGGCGGCTCCAGCCTTTCCTGCCAACCGCTGCACGGTTTCGTTGGTATCCCACAGCGCGTTTGCGATAAAGCGGAAGTTGACCAGTGCCGCGTGATACCCGTCCCCTTCGGGTAGCTTCGGCCCTGCTACAGCGTCGCGCACGACAGCAACTTCGAAACCTTGCTCCAGCAGATCGCGCAGATGGGATTCGACGCACAGATTGGCGGCCATGCCCGCAAGGATCACCTGATCGACGCGCTGCTTGCGCAACTGCAGGACAAGGTCGTTGGCCTGCGGGCCGTACAGCTTGTGCGTGGAGCAGATGATGGTCTTGCCATCCTCAATATACGGCTTGAGCTCCGGCATGAAGTCCGCGCCCGACTCACGGAATCCGTCCAGGTTCAGCGCGCCCGGACGATCGAACATGCCGATGGCATGCTGGAACATTTCGGCGGGGCCCTGCACTTTCCATGTGTGATCATGGGGAAAGTAATAGTGGGGAGAGATGGCGACCGTGATACCGGCCTGTTTTGCGGCCTCGAACAGACGGACCAGGTTGGGCACGAGGTTCTGCTCCGTCACGCTTTCTCCGACCACGCCCCAGCTGCGGCCTGCGGGGCTCATGAAGTCGATCTGCGGGTCAATCACGACGAGCGCGGTGCGTGGCAGGTCCAGCGTAATGGTGGACTTCGGCAGAGCCGGATCAACGGGATCTGCATACTGGGTGGGGAAATTGGACATGCAAAGTACCTCTTAATGGTGAGCCCCGTGGGCGTCGTTTCAACTAAGGATGAATGTCAACAGATCCGCGTTGAGCCTGTCGTTATTTTATACGCGACCAGTCGTCTATTTAAAACCATAAAAAAATTTCAGTACAACAACCGCTTGAGCGTCACTTTGCAAAATCGTCGGCAAACCTCGCCATCCGAACGGCTCTGGAGCGCACTCTGGCGCGCCGGGAATCTGGGGCGGTCCTGCGCAGCAAGATCGAGCGCAACGCTTCGCCGCTGACATTGGACAATTCGAGCGAAAAGTCGCCACCGCGAGGCACCCGAACTCTTGCCCTGCGGTCCGCCAGCAGCAACTCGAACAACTTTTCAATTCTGGCCAACGGCTTGAGTTGGCGGGTCTTGGCACGCCTCGGTGAATCGTGAGCAGTGAATAAATAATAGACGACTGGTTGGCTATTGTCAAATCTTCATCGCGCGGTCTCACTGAACTGGCACGCGCAAGTCGGGGACAACCGATGTCGTCGCGCTGTGCAATCACGATGAAGCGTATGGATGGGCTGACACCGTGAATTGATAGATCGTGCCGGGCACGTTCGCGCTCGCCCACAGTCGACCGCCGTGTGCTTCGCAGATGGACAAGCATAGACGATCGTCATCGTACGCTTGACAAATAGCCAACCAGTCGTCTATTGTTCCCTCCACTGCTCACCAACCATCGCGAACATGCCAAGACCCGCTAACCCCGAGATCCGTAGCCGGCTGCTTATCGACGGTGGTCGTGTGATTCACAGCGCCGGTTTCAACGGGTCCGGCGTGCAGGACATCGTCGCTGCCGCCGATGTCCCCAAGGGCTCCTTCTACAGCTATTTCGACAGCAAGGAAGCCTTTGCCGCTGAAGTGCTCGAAGCCTATTGGGAGTCCATTGAACAACGCCACGGCAAAGTGATGTATGACGCGCGCATCCCGCCGTTGGCTAGGATCGAAAAATTATTCGAATTGCTGGTGGCCGACCACGCAGCACAAAATTTTAGGATCGGATGCCTTGTAGGCAACCTTTCCCTCGAATTGTCTAATACCAGCGATGGAGTCCGAAAGGCCCTGGAGCGCATTCTGGCGCGCTGGGAAGGCATGATCACGCCTTGTCTTGACGAGGCCAGGACGCGCCAGGAACTGCCGGCGGACAGTGATTCCGCGCAGCTCGCGTCCGTCATCATCGAGGCCTGGGAAGGGGCGGTCCTGCGCAGCAAGGTTGAGTGCAATGGCGACGCCTGCCGCCGGTTCCAGCAAGTCACGTTAAAGCGATTGCTGTACTAATTTTTTTCTTTTTTAAATAGCCGACTGGTCACATATAATTCTCACCATGTCTGTAGCTGCCCGAGGCCTTGCCGCTAGCCTTTGCGGTATTCGCCCTTTCTGCCGACGCTGCTGCCGCAGCAGGTCCGGGCACGCCGGAAGCCACCAGCGTGCTGGCTGCGGCCGCGCCGCCGAGCAGCAGCGTCACCGATCAATTGCGCAGCTCGGCTAGAGTTGCTGGCAGGATCCTGTCAGGACAAGAAGGACACGCTCGGCATGCCTGCGCCTCGCATGCCCGCGCCTGTCGATGTGAGCGATTGCCGTCAAGAAAGTCTCGCAAAATGAATGCGGAGTCGGAAAACGTCGGCGACAGGCAAACGGGCTACGGGAGTTGCGAACGATTGCTTTGCATGAGGTGCTGGATTCCCTGCGGCACTGCTTCGACGCAGAAGTGCCGGACGAGCCCGAGGTTGAGGCGCTCGTGGCTCTCTGCCAGAGCGCAGGTCTTGCCGTCGAACTGTCCCGTGGACTGCGTAACCGTAGCAACGAACTATTGGCCGCCATTGACGCTGATTTTCCGAATCGCGTGCCATTGCCACAAGTGGCGGACAGACTTTGCTTGTCGGAAAGCCGGCTCTCGCATTTGTTCGTCGATGAAATTGGCATTCCGCTGCGGACATATCAGCTATGGCAGCGCTACCGGTTCGCATTTTCACGGCTTTCAGACCGGACCACGCTGACCCACCTTGCAAGCGATACCGGATTCGCTGATGCGGCCCACCTGACGAGAACCTTTGTCGGATATTCGCCCGGCACGCTGTACAGGATGACCTCGCCATGGTTCGGCCGCACCAATGTCCTGCAGGAAAAGCTTGACGCGCTTTGCCGGGGCAAGACCTTCGGCGACCTGCGCGGCCGAAGCCGCGGGCTGCATCTGCTGGTAACCGCGACCGACCTTACCACCGGAGCGGCGTTCGAGTTCACCCCCGAGCAGTTTGCCCTGATCTGCTCAGACCTGAGCAGCGTGCCCCTGTCATTCGCGGTCGCCGCGTCGTCATCGGTTCCGATTCCGCTCAGTCCGGTAACGCTGCGCAACTATGCCGGTGCCTGTCCCCGGGCGGCCCAACTCGCGGATACGGTACGCAGCGACCGCAATCTGCAGGCAAGGATTGCTGCATGCCAATGCCCAAAGCTGTCTCGATGCTGAGAACAGGCCATACCTGCATCTTGTGGACGGAGGCTTGGTGGACAACCTCGGCGTGCGTGGCCTGCTGGACCGTACTGCTGCGCGCGGCTCGCTCGACGCGAGTTTCGGAAATCTTCCGGCTGGCTCAGTACACAAGATCGTACTGATCAGCGTGAATTCAGAACGGGACACCGCCGAGCGCATTGACCGTAGCGACCGGGTGCCCGTGACGCCCCAGGTGCTGGATTCTCTGATTTTCGGCGCCGGCTCCCGCGCAACCGGTGAAACGGTACCGGCTGCGACATCTGGATCTGTATTTTCATATTGACTTATCGGTCAGGATGACCATAATGTCATAAAAAGATCGGGCGTCGCTGCAGAGCGTGCCCGGCCACTTCAAGGAGACGACATGACCCGCCAGCCTCGCAGCGTGCTGCGCACGCCGCCAGCATTTCCAGAAAGTGCACTGCCTTCCTCGGTCCAGAAACTCCAGCGGCCAGAAGCCCTGGTGAAAGCCCAGGCGCTTGCTTTTCTCATCTTTGAAAAACATGACTTGCGTGCTGCAGAGACCTTCCTGACGGATTTCGGCATGTGTAGCGTGTCGCGCACGGACAAGCAGTTGCTGATGCGCGGCGCGGGGCCGCAACCATGCCTGCTGTCGATACGGAAGGGTCAGCGCTCACGTTATGTCGGCGCCGCGTTTGCCGTTCGCAGCGAGGCGGACCTGGTTCGCCTCGAAGCCGAGGCGAATGCCCGCCGACTGCCGCCGGACGCCGTTCCCGGAGGCGGAACCGGCGTCGAACTGACCGACCCGGCCGGCAACCTGCTGTGGCTTGTCACTGGGCAGGCGCCGCTCGATCGGCTCCCATTGCGCACGCCGACACACGTTCTCACCAATGATCCAGGCCAGCTCCGCAGGGTGAACGCTATGGTGCGGCCGCCGCTGGAGCCTGCGGCCGTGGTGAAGCTCGGCCACGTCGTTCTGCAGACCGTTGACTTTGCTGGCATGGCCCGCTGGTACATGCGGCATCTCGGCCTGATCCCGACCGATGTTCAGTATCTCGAGGACGGGTCTCCGAACCTCTGCTTCTTCCGCCTGGATCTGGGAAGCACGCCCGCGGACCATCACTCCTTCGTGCTCGCGGGAGGCATTGAGGAAAAGTATGAGCACAGTGCGTACGAGGTGCTCGACCTTGATGCGCTCGGACAGGGCCACAACGTGCTGCGTGCGAACGGCCACCGGCATATGTGGGGCATCGGACGGCACGTCCTCGGAAGCCAACTCTTCGATTACTGGTTCGATCCGGACGGCATGGAGTTCGAGCACTACACCGACGGCGATGTTTTCACCGCGGACCATGAAACGCACTACGTCCCCCTCGACATGGCCGGCATCTGGGCCTGGGGCGATGACGTGCCGGCAAGCATGGGCGTCAAGCGCAATTTCGACACGGTGCTCCGTGTGGCTGGATTGCTACGGACCGGTCGGCTGTCCCTGGAGCGCCTGAAGTTGCTTGGCCGCGCCATGAGCCCTGCCAGACCCTGGCTGTGAATGCTCTATTGCAGGCGCTGCAGAACCAACACATCAAGGAGAACAAATGGCTGTCAAGGTCGTCCGATATATCCACGCCGGCGAGTCACACTGGGGTGTGGTCCACGACCGCCTTATCGCCCCATTGCGCTGCGATGGCGCCAGTACTGCGGACTTCGTTACCAATGGCCTGGAAGCCGCCTGGCGCAGCACCGCGGGCGAGGCAACACTTGCGCTTGATGGCGTCACGCTGCTGCCGCCAGTCACGCCAGACCGCCAGTTCCTGTGCCAGGGCATTAACTACGCCAGTCATGTACGCGAATCTGGCATGGACCCCGACAAGATTGGCTTCAACACGCTGTTCACCAAGGCTCCATCCTGTCTTGCCGCGGCTGATGCCGACGTGGTGCGGCCGGGGCATGTGCACCTGCTCGACTACGAGATCGAGCTTGGTCTGGTTGTCCGCAAACCCCTGACGGACGCACTGCGTGTCGGGCCGGACCAGCTTCACGAGTTTCTGGCAGGTGTCACGATTGTCAATGACGTTTCCGCACGTGACGTCCAGTTGCCACAGGCTCAGTTCTACAAAGGAAAAAGCTATCGCAGCTTTGGCCCCGTGGGTCCCTTCCTGGTACTGCTGAACGCAGAAGAGTGGGCACGCTGGCCTGAACTGCGCATGCGGCTCCATGTGAACGGGCAGCCACGACAGGACACGTACTGCGGCGACATGATCTTCAAACCGCACCAGACGCTGACCGAGTTGTCCGCCCTGCATGATCTGCAGCCAGGCGACCTCATCGCTACCGGCACGCCAGCAGGCTGCGCAGCCCGAGCGCCGGGAAAGCTCGCGATGTGGATGTTCCGCCACGTACTGTCCGAGCGTACGAAGTGGCAACTTTTCATCAAGAAGGGCCGCTCGAACCCCGCCTATCTGCAGCCGGGCGACATCATGACCGCTTCGATACGCACTGACGATGGGGCAATCGAGCTGGGTGAGCAGCGCAATCGCGTGGTGTCGGCATGAACATCCCATACGGCGAACCAACTGCCGCGGTGGCCGCGATCGACGGATTTGGCGAGGACTTCGCGCTCCAGGTTCGTCCAATGCCTTACCGGAAACCGCGCAAAGGCGAGATCGTGGTGAAGGTCGAGGCAGCGGCGGTGAATCCTATCGATGTGCGCCGACGCAGCGGCTATGGCAGGAGAATCTTCTCGTTATTGGGAGCAACGCGCCTGCCCCTCGTTCTCGGCAATGATTTCGCCGGGACTGTTTGTGCCGTGGGGGCTGGCGTGACAGGCCTGCGTGAAGGCGACGCTGTGTTCGGGGCCAAGCCGCCGTCAAGCGAAGGGACTCATGCCACGCACGTAATCGTCCGGCCTGACCACGTTGCGCACAGCCCTTCGTCGATTCCCGCTGACGCCCTTGCCACGTTGCCCTACAACTTCCAAACCGTGGCCAGAGCATTCGCGGATGCTGGCATTTCGCGTGATACCGTGAACGGACGGGCCGTACTTGTGTATGGGGCGACTGGCGGCCTCGGACAAATTGCTGTCAGGTTGCTCCGCCTGCTGGGAGCCAATGTCACTGCGGTCGGCTCAAAGAACGGGCTCCAGGCCTGTTTGGATGCTGGTGCCACCGAAGTGGTTGACCGCCATGCGCAATCGCTCGCCAGTTTGCCGCGGCACTTTGCCGCCACGCTGAACTTCGCCAACTGGGACGACGAAGCAGAGCTGCTGCACCTGCTCTCGTCTGACGCGGTGGGCCATGCAACAACGGTCCATCCGTTGCTTGGCAACTTCGACAGGCTGGGCCTCGTCGCGGGCGGCGTTGCTTCGCTGGCTGGCAAACGGGCCAAACGCGCCCTGGTTCCGCATGGCGCACGGTATGGGTGGACGACCTTCCGCTCGAACAAGGCTGTATTGAAATCGCTTGCCACATGCGCAACGTCCCTTCGCCCGATTTGCGTAAAGACCTTCCCGCTTTCGCACGTTGAGCAGGCATACCAGCACGTCACCCGGCGCGAGCCCGGGCGCGCCGTCCTGCTGCCACAGCAATCCTGACAAAACAGCCATCAATCAAGGAGACAAGCATGCCCGATACGACAGTGGGCGGCGGGACCTTGTCCGGCGAAATCCGGACCCAGGCCGATATCGACGCCTTTGAGCGCACACCGTGGGAAGACAAGGTTCCCGCGCAAAACACATACGAACTCCTGTGCCGGGCCTGCGATCGCTATGCAGAACGGACAGCGCTTCGTTTCGTGATGAACGGCGAGCCGGATGCGCAAGAGTTTGCTGTCGACTACGCCACACTCAAGGCGCGCGTGACGCAGGCGGCCAATGCCTTCCACCGTAGTGGCATTGCCCCGGGCACTGCCGTGAGCCTGCTGCTTCCGAACCTGCCGCAGACGCATTTCGCCTTGCTTGGCGCGCAGGCCGCGGGTATTGCCAGCCCCATCAACCCCATGCTCGAGGTGGATCATATTGTAGCCATCGTCGAGGAAACCGGGGCCCGGGCGCTGGTCGCCTGCGCACCGATGGAAGACAGCACGCTATGGGATAAGGCGGTCGCGGTGGTTGACCGCTGCCTTGCGGTGCAGACCCTATTTGTCGTCAGCGCCAGGCCTTACGTTGGCGACGAGGAGCGCAAACGCCTGGAAGCGGCCTTCCAGTTTGCGTCGCGGCCGGCTCGCGTGGAAGTGAAGGTGGTCAGCTTCGAAGACGCGTTGGCTGCGGAGCCTTCAGACATGCTGGTATCCAAGCGACGCATTTTGCCGGGCGACATCTGTTCGTACTTCCACACCGGTGGCACCACCGGCCTGCCGAAGGTCGCCACGCACGCGCATCTCAATGAGGCGTTCGTCGCCGTCATGCTGGGCGTTCTCAGCCCGTCTCCCAACACAATCCTGTGCGGTCTCCCGCTGTTCCATGTGAACGGCGCGATGGTCACCGGCCTGGCCGCCTTCCATAGTGGCTGGGAGGTCGTCATGCTGACCGCGGCCGGCTATCGCGGTCACGGCGTGATGCCGAATTTCTGGAAGCTGGTCGAACGATTCAAGGCGAACAGCTTCAGTGGTGTGCCAACAATCTATAGCGCACTCGCCGACCTGCCTCGCGATGGTGCCGATATTTCCTCGCTTCGTTTCGCATTCTGCGGTGCGGCGCCGCTGCTGGCCGAAGTGGCAAGGCGATTTGAAGCGGCCGCCGGCATCCCGTTGTACGAGGGTTACGGGATGACTGAAGGCGCCTGCGTTTCGGCCCTGAATCCGCCTCTGGGCGAGCGCCGCCTTGGCAGCGTTGGGTTGCGCCTGCCTCACCAGGCCATTGGAGTCTGGAAGACTGGTCGCGCGGGCCTTGCCACTGAGCCGGCCGCTCCGGGCGAAACGGGTGTTATCGGTATTCATGGCCCCAATGTGTTCCCCGGCTACTTGCGGGAGCACGATAACCGCGACATCTGGCTAAAGCCTGGCTGGCTCAACACTGGCGACCTCGGTTATCTGGACAAGGATGGCTACCTGCACCTGACGGGCCGTGCCAAGGAACTGATCATTCGAGGCGGCCACAATATCGATCCGGCAATGATCGAAGAAGCGCTCCTTCAGCATCCGGCCGTGGCGATGGTTGCAGCCGTCAGCCAGCCGGATGTGCACGCCGGTGAATTGCCTGTTGCCTATGTCACGCTCAAGCCGGGGCACCTTCTCACGGCCGACGAATTGCTGGCCGCGGCACGCACGCTAGTACCGGAGCGCGCCGCTGTACCTGCACGCATCGAAGTTCTGCAAACGCTGCCGCTGACTCCCATTGGCAAAGTGGCACGCGCGGAGTTGCGCATGCGCGCCGTCGAGGAAGTCTTCCGCGAACAACTGGAGCAGGCCGGTGTACCCGCCAGCGTACGTGTCGGGCCGGATATCAGGCGGGGTACCGTCGCATTCGTTCAATGCGCCGCTGCCGACGCAGCACGGGTGCGGGATCTCCTGGCAGGTCGGTTTCCGTACCCGCTCGACTTCACTCATCCGGCGTGACCCGAGGCTCGATCTAGCGATGAAAAGGATTGTCCTTCGAACCATCTTGTTCGCCTTGCCAAGGGTTCTGAACCTGACCGCGTGGAAGCACGCGGACTTCCGCCGGCGCCTGAAACAGAAGAACTGTACCGCCTTCATTGGGCTGCTCGACGGCAGCATTGGGATCACCGTCGAAATCAAGGGTGGGAAGGTGCGGTCGCGGAATGCGAAGAGCGCCGACGCCGACGCCAGCCTGCTGTTCAGGGACTTGCCGACGGCCCTGAAATTCCTGATGCCCAACCCGGATCACGGCGATATTATCCATGCCGCGAAAAACTTCAAGGTCATCACGAAGGGGCCAGACCCCGTGGTGGTCTGGTTCATGCAAACGCTGAACCTCAGCCAGACGGTGGGCGTCGAGATGGGTACGCCAATGGCCGATGGCATGCGCCGCTTTGCCACCTGCACGAATGGCGGGCCGCTGTTCGTCTACGTAAAAGCGGGACGCATCGTACGCGTGACACCCATCGAGTTCGAAGCCGACGATGCGCAGGGCTGGGAGATCCAGGCGCGCGGGAGAACCTTTCGACCGCAGCGCCGCGCGCTGGTGGCGCCTCACGCCATGACGCTGAAGTCCGTCGTCTATTCGGACAAGCGCATTCTTCATCCGATGAAGCGCGTGGATTACGACCCCGATGGCGATCGCAATCCGCAGAACCGAGGGAAATCGGATTACGTGCGCATCTCCTGGGATGAGGCCCTGGACATTGTGGCCAAAGAGATCAACCGGCAGAAACGCGTCCACGGTCCCGGTGCCATCACGTTTCCGATGTCGTCCCACCATCAGTGGGGCAACGTCGGCTATTACCTCAGCGCCTTGACGCGCTTCGCCAATCTGATCGGTTTCACCCGGGTCGCCGCCAATCCCGACAGTTGGGAGGGCTGGTACTGGGGGGCGATGCATCATTTTGGCAATTCCATGCGGATCGGCGTCCCGGCGGGCTATGGCGGAATCGAGGATTGCCTCAAGGAAGCAGACTTGATTGTGTTCTGGTCCTCCGATCCCGAAAGCACCAATGGTGCCTATGCCGGTTTCGAAGGCACGCAACGGCGCCTGTGGGCCAAGGAACTCGGCATCGAGTTCATACACATCGACCCGCACAACAATCCGACGGCTCAATTGCTCGGCGGCCGTTGGATTCCGATTCGGCCGCAAACCGACGCCGCGCTGGCAACTGCAATCATGTACGTATGGGCAGTCGAAGGCCTGTACGACAAAGATTACGTCGCGGCCCGCACGACGGGCTTCGAAGAGTGGAAGGCCTATCTACTCGGGCAAACCGACGGCATCCCAAAGACGCCGGAGTGGCAAGAAGCCGAAACGGGAGTGCCCGCCCGGGACGTGCGCGCACTCGCGCGAAAGTGGGGCAACAGGAAGGTCTATCTGGCGGCCGGCATGACGGGCACGGGGTTCGGCGGCGCAGGCCGCGGCGCGACCGGCCAACAGTGGGCACGCTGCATGATCATGATGATGGCGATGCAGGGCTGGGGCAAGCCGGGGGTCAATTTCGGATGCCTTCAGCTCGGCACGCCAGTGGACCTCCATTTCTACTTCCCGGGATACGCGGATGGCGGGATTTCCGGTGACCTGATGTGGACCGGCAATGCCGTCAGCAACTATCAGCGGATGCCGCACATCCTGACGATGAACCCCGTCAAGCAAATGGTTTCGCGGCAACAGCTTCCCGACGCGATCATCAACGGACACGCCAGTGGCTATCTCTGGGACGGCATTTCGCAGGAGGCGCAATTCGCGCCGTTCACCTATCCGATGCCGGGCTATTCGCCGATTCACATGATCTACCGGTATGGAGGCTCGGCATTCAGCACCGTCACCAAGTCCGGACGATGGATCGATGCCTATCGTCACCCCAGCATTGAGTTTGTCGTCAATCAGTCGATCTGGATGGAGGGCGAAGCCCAGTTCGCGGACATCATTCTTCCGGCCTGCAGCTCGCTGGAGCGCTGGGACATTGGCGAATGGTCGAATTCGGGGGGATACGCGCATCATGGGATTGCCGGCGTCAATCATCGTGTCGTAACGCTGCAGCACAAGTGCATTGAGCCACTCGGTGAGTCGCGTTCCGACTACGACATATTCACCGCAATTCTGGAGCGGCTGGGTCTCGGCGCCTTGTTTACCGAGGGCGGCTCGGAACTTGACTGGGTCAAGCGCGTTTTCGATGGCTCCGATCTGGCGAACCACGTTTCGTGGAAAGAATTCTGCCGCAAGGGTTACTACGTTGTCCCGCCTGAACGGCCGGATTTCCGCCAGCCGGTGGATATGCGGTGGTTCGCGGAGGGCCGCCAGAAGGACGTCCCCGAGCCGCACCCGCTGCCAAGCCAATTTGCGGAGGAGTTCGGCAAGGGCGTGCAAACGCCCAGTGGCAAGATTGAGTTCGTTCCCGAAATCCTCAAGCGCCACACGGCAGACAATCCCGATCGGCCCGCGCTCAATCGCTACATCCGCTCGTGGGAAGGTCTTGGGACCACCACGCTGGTGGGCAAGTATCCGATACAAATGATCGCCACGCACTCGCGCTATAGCTTCCACACGTCGAGCGATGGCAAGAACAGCGCAGTGAACCACGTGCGAGACCACCGTGCCGATATCGCAGGCCATGACTTCTGGCTGCTGCGCATCAATCCCGTCGATGCGAATGAACGCGGGATCGCGCACCGCGACCTGGTCAAGGTCTATAACGACCGCGGCGCGGTGATCTGTGCGGCAGATATCTCGCCGTTGATGGTTCCCGGCGTGGTGAAGTCGCATGAGGCCAGTGCCGAATTCCAGATGGTGGAAATCGGAGGCGAAACCGTCGAAATCGGTGGCTGCATGAACATTCTTACGCCGGACCGGCCTCAGACGCGGGGTACCAGCAGCATGAGCCCCAATTCATGTCTGGTGCAGATTGAAAGATGGCATGGTGCCGAGGAATTCAAGCGCAGTCGCGCCGAGAAAGGTATCGCTCATGAGTAAGTGGAATCTCATCATCAACGTCGGCCGTTGCGAGAATTGCTACAACTGCGTTATTGCCGAGAGGGACGAGCACGTCGGAAACGACTTTCCCGGGTATTCGGCACCTGCGTCAGTGTCCGGCGAAAGCACAATCCGCATCCTGCGCCGCGTCGAGGGACAGGCACCAATGGTCGAAACGACCTACCTGCCGGTCATGTGCAACCACTGCGACAACGCGCCATGCATGAAGGTCGGTGGTGACGCGATCAGGAAGCGCAAGGACGGCATCGTCATCATCGACCCTATCAAAGCCAAGGGCCGCAAGGACATTGCCCGTTCCTGCCCTTACAAGGCCATTGTCTGGAACGAGGAGCTCCAGGTCCCTCAGACCTGGATTTTCGATGCCCATCTGCTGGACAGCGGCTGGCAGCGCCCGCGCTGCCAGCAAGCATGCCCAACCGATGTTTTCGAGGCGGTGAAGCTTGACGACAACGCCATGGCACAGAAGGCCCTCACTGAGGGATTGAAAGTACTGCTGCCTAAGCTGGGCGCAAGGCCGCGAGTCTATTACCGCGGGCTGGAGCGCTGGGAAGCGTGCTTCATCGGCGGCAGCGTCAGCGTTGAGGTATCTGGCAAGGTCGATTGCGTTGCGGGCGCCCAAGTGTCGCTTTATCAGGAAGACAAGAAGATTGCCGTTACAGAAAGCGACGATTTTGGCGACTTCCGTTTTGGCGGCCTGCCTGGAAAAAGCGGCGCCTATCGCGTTGAAATCCATCACAGCGCGGGAAAGGCGCACAGGGACTGCGAACTCCTCGAAAGCGTTTATCTCGGCGGAATCATGCTCGTCCCTACTCATCGCGCCCCCACTGAATGCGTCACGCAGAAGAGCGGACACCACGGCTGATATAGACGCGCCCGTCACGGAAGCAGCGGGAGTGGGTGAATGCCTGGGCACAACAGCGACGAAGCGCGCCCAGCAGTCGCCTTCGTGCGTTTCGATGGTATGTGGCTGACCGCTGTGGCGGGCCTCGCCAGCTCTCTTTCCACGTGCCTTCCTTACCACCGCTACGACAACGAGGAGACATAGCAGCATGAAAGAGCGCCTTCTTACCTGTGCAGCCGTCGGATTTTTTTCCGGCGCAGCCTACGCACAGTCCAGTGTTACGCTGTACGGAGTCGTTGACACTAATCTCGAATACGTCAATAGAGTTGGATCCGTTCCATTACCCACCAATCTCTATAATCCCGGGGCAGGGCACAGCGTCACCCGAGTGAATAGCGGTGGTGTTGCGGGATCCCGCTGGGGCTTGCGTGGAGAGGAGGACCTTGGTGCGGGCATGAAGTCGCTATTCGTACTGGAAAGCGGCATTCAGGCCGATACAGGGGCCTTGGAATTGAACAACACACTGTTTGACCGACAGGCGTTCGTTGGTTTGCGCAGCGACAAGTTTGGCCAACTGACGTTCGGGCGGCAGTACACCTCACTCTTTCTTGGGCTGGCCAATTTCATGCCTGCGGCCTACTCGGTTCAGTATGAGCCGATCGGTGTGATAGCCGGTGCGAATTTCCGCGAGAACAATACCATCCAGTACGCCGCTGCAGTCGGGCCGGTAACCGCCATTGCGCATTGGTCCTTTGGTGTGGGCATTACTTTGCCGCCTACCAGTCCATTCGCTCAGCAAGTCATGGTCGGAGGCAATGGCGAGGTGCCGGGGCGGGCCAGAACTGATACCGGGTATGGTGCAGCACTGATCTATACGCCCGGCGCATTCGGCTTTACCATCGACTACGATCAGTACAACCCGTCGATCGCACAAGGCAGCGGTACCAATCGGCGGGTAGCGGTCGCCGCGAGCTATACGTTCGATGGCAAGGCCAAGGTCATGGGTGGGTATCGTTGGGGACAAAACAAGGATCAGAATAGCCTGACAGTCCTGCGCGATGACTATTACTGGTTAGGGGCGAATTATCAATTGACTCCAGCCGTGGAGCTGACGGTTGAGTATGATTACCAGAATGTCCGGAATCTGTACGGAAACGCTACGGTGGCGAACCCCTGGCAACTGCTCTTCATGGCGAAATATAGTCTGAGTAAGAGGACAGATTTGTATGTGTCCACTGCCTATACGCGGAACGCCGGATTGATGCTCGAATCGGCGGCGTCTGGCTATGGCGCGAGCCTTTTACTCAATAATACTTACGCGCCTGCGAACGGGCAGACGTCCATGATCGGCGTCGCCGCAGGTGTTCGCCATATCTTTTAATACCGCTCAGCAGTAGAGGCCGGCGATTCCGGCCACCGACTACAACGCCCATCCGTGTCTCAATCGATTCTTTTGCTGCAGCGGAAGACCAAACTGATGCAGCGCGTCAACGAGGCCTACAACAAGAACAACCTGCTGCAGCTGTTGGAGCTACAACTGGAGCTGGAACACATCGACCAGCATTCGATCAACGGCATCAGCGAAGATCGGCTGAAGCACTACAACAAGATCCTCAAGGAGCAAGTTCGCGAACTGGATCAGGAGATCCAGCATGTCGAGACCGCGTTCCGGCACAGCTATGGAATCGATCCGTTCGAGTCTCTATCCCCCAACACGGTCCTACGCAATCTTGCCGCAGAGATGACCAATCTCCGACACAACATCCGCGCCCTTCAGGACGATCTGATTGCGTTCAAAGACATCAAGAAGCTGAAGCTCGGGCTGAAATCCTTCAAGCTCGAACCGCGAGTGCCGGACTTCGATCTCATACCTTTCTAGCGGCGCCTTTACCACCTCGCGGTTGGGGCCAACACTTGTTGCGCAGTAGCCTGCCTCGGCACCCTCAACGTCCGTTCCTACGCAGCGAGAACGGCTGATTTCCTATACAAATCAGTGGGTTGACGGAGATGTGGCGGATACTTCACGAATAGCGGTCAACCCTCGGATTTGACTGACGCCGCGCTGCAGGCCGACCGGCCGAGCGCGACGCGGCGCGGGCCGAGACCGCGGGCGCGCGGGAGGAGGTGGCCGCGATCTCGGCACAGCTGGTCGAGGCGCGCGCGAGTTCATCAGCATTTGCTCTTTTCAGTTTGTGGAACTGGCAGCAGACGCACCGGCGCTATCCTCGGGGACCAATTTCAAGCGTCTTGCGTAGAAGAAACCCCAAGTCAGCCCAATGGTGGCAGCCATCGCGGATGCCAGGAGCACACCAAGCTTGGCGGCGCCAAGGAGGTTTGCCTCCTCAAAGGCAAGCGTGGCGATGAAGATAGACATCGTGAAACCAATGCCGGCCAGCAGGCCAACCAACCATACACCGCGCCACGTCACGTTGGGCGGCAATTGGCACCAGCCCAAGCGCACCGCCAGCCAGCTGACCGACACGATGCCGAGAGGCTTGCCTGCGACCAGAGCAACAACAACGCCAAGCATCGCGCCTAGTGAGCCGCCATTCGTGAGATCGACGCCATCAACGCTCACCCCCGCATTTGCCAGGGCAAAGAGCGGCATAACAATGTAGGCAACCCAGGGGTGAAGCGCTATCTGCACGCGCGTCACGGGCGGCAGCAGCTCCCGCTGTGCCTGACGGAGTTGCTTAAGCGGTGCCGCGACATGTTCCGGCTGCGGTGCTGGGGCGGTCGCGCGTGCGCGCAGCTCGTTGAGCGCACGCATGGCCATATCCAGCGGCCACTCTCGGGTGCGACCGGGCAGTACCGGCGTCATCATGCCGAGCACCACGCCAGCGAGCGTCGGGTGGGCGCCGGTTTTCAGCATTCCCAGCCACAGAACGGCACCAGGTATAACGTACGCGTAGGCAGTCCCGACGCCAATCCATTGCAGTCCCAGAACCATCAGAATCCCTGCGCCAGCAACGATAAGCCCACCATAGTCCAGCCCGCCCGAGAAGGCGACCGCGATGATCAGGACGGCGACAATGTCGTCGATAATCGCAAGCGCGAGCAGGAACACCCGGACGTTGCCGGGAATGGACTTGCCAAGTATCGCGAGCACGCCGACGGCAAAGGCAATGTCGGTGGCAGTCGGCACCGCCCAACCCTGGCGCTGGGGCATCTCTGCATTCATCGCGAGATAGATCAACGCGGGAACAAGCACGCCACCGAGCGCCGCTGCCATTGGCAGGGCCGAAAGTCGCACGTTCGCCAGCGCCCCCTCATGGATCTCGCGCCGAATTTCCATTCCCACGACGAGGAAGAAGATCGTCATGAGTGCGTCGTTGATCCAGAAATGCAGGGGCTGCGACACGATGAGGCTGCCCACGCCGAACGAGATCGGCGTGTGCCACAGAGCGTGGTAACTATCGCCGGCTGATGAATTCGCCCAGAGCAGCGCGATCCCGGCAGCGGCCAGCAGGACAATGCCGCTGACGGCTTCGATATGGAGAAAGTGCTCGAGCGCCGAGAAGGCCTTTTCAGCCAAGACCTGCGCGCGAGGCAACGGCTGCTGTGGTGGGGGAGGTGGAGGTGGGAGTCGGTCCACGGTCGTAGCGAATCAGCGTTGGCGGCCCGACCAACGCATCGACCTGTCTCACTGCGACGCCGCAGTGCTGACACCCTGCGGCGATTGTACAGAGAGATTCAAGTGGGATACAAGCGCTTATACTGCCTAGTCAGCGAGCGCCCCAAGGCTGAAGAGCTCGTCCGCAAAGCCACTCCCGAATGACGGGGTCGGCCCTGCGGGCATTGGCCGGACACTGGGACCAAGCGACCCCAACGCGCGCCTGCGGCCGACAGCTTTGTGCAACGAGCGCCGGCGGCACTGAAAAACTAAAAAACCCCGGCTTGCGTTCCCAAGGCATGGGCCGCCTGCTTCAGGTGCAACTTCGGCAGTACCGTCCACGTGCATACTTTGCCCTGCCGAACAGACGTTGGGTGTCGCATCGCCTACACTGAAAGTGTTGCCACATTGGCGTGGGTCCTGCCATTAGCGTGTAATAGGAACAGTCAACAAGGGAGCCCAGATCATGGTGTCCGAGATCGCGGCCGCCGGCGTCTTTTTCCTGGTCGCGGTGGTCATCATCTCCGCCTTCCGCGTCTTGCGCGAGTACGAGCGCGGTGTCGTATTTATGCTGGGGCGCTTCTGGAAGGCCAAGGGGCCGGGTCTTGTGCTGGTTCTGCCGGCAATCCAGCAGATGGTGCGGGTCGACCTTCGGACGGTGGTGATGGACGTGCCGGCGCAGGATCTGATTTCGCATGACAACGTCTCGGTAAAGGTTAATGCCGTGGTGTACTTTCGCGTGGTGGATCCCGAGCGTGCCATCATCCAAGTTGCGAACTTCCGCGAAGCCACAAGCCAGCTTGCGCAGACCACTCTCCGATCGATATTGGGCAAGCATGAGCTTGATGAGATGCTGGCCGAGCGAGAAAGGCTCAATCTCGACCTTCAGGCTGTACTTGATCTCCAGACCGATGCCTGGGGTATCAAGATCTCAAGCGTGGAGATCAAGCGCGTTGATCTCGATGAATCCATGGTGCGTGCCATTGCCCGACAAGCCGAAGCCGAGCGCGAGCGGCGAGCGAAGGTCATTCACGCGGAAGGCGAGATGCAAGCCTCGCTCAAGCTGCTGGCGGCATCGCAGATACTAGCAAAGGAGCCGGCCGCGATGCAGCTGCGGCTCATGCAGACCCTGACGCAGATCGCGGGCGACCGGGAGTCCACCATCGTCTTCCCGCTTCCGATCGACGTTCTCAACGGCCCGTCACCTGAGCGGGTGGAGCAGGCCGCAAGCAGGAAGGGAACATAGAATCTGAAGATCAAGTCCCGCAGTTCGGGAGATCACCATACTCACGGCATTCCTCCCTTACAGCAGTAATTGTTGCGCTCAGAGGGCCGTTTTCCTTGTGCTCACAATCGGAGATGCGCAGTTCAACGTTGATGAACATACGTCCCAGGGGCATCAGCCAGAATCGGTAAGCCGCGCCCAGGCGCCCCCATTGCCGGTGGCGGGACGCGCTGGCGCGACGACCGGGCTTCCAGCCACTCGACCCATGCCGGCCACCAGGAGCCTTCGCGGAGTTCGGCACGCTCGAGCCACCGGTCTGCGTGAAGGCACGGGTCTTCCGCCTTCTTGTGCGCGAGCCAGTAGCGCCGTCCCGGATGCCCGGGTTCGCTGACGATACCGGCGTTGTGACCGCCGCTGGTCAACACAAACGTGACGTCGGTGTCACTCAAGTAGTGGATCTTGTAGACCGACGGCCATGGCGCGATGTGATCCCATTCTGTGCCGACCGCGAAAATCGGCGCCCGGATGTTCTGGATTGCAACCGGATGTTCGTCTACCACATACCTGCCGGCGGCAAGGTCGCCGTTTAGGAAGAGCGACCTCAGATACTCCGAATGCATGCGGTAGGGAAGGCGGGTCGCGTCCGCGTTCCAGGCAATGAGGGCGTTCATCGGGGGCGGCTCACCCATTAGGTAATGGCGAAGCATGCGCGACCAGATGAGGTCGTTCGAGCGCAGTAGCTGGAAGGCCCCCGCCATATGGAAGGCCGGAAGGTATCCCCGTTGCCACATCAGGCCCTCCAGTGACTCGACCTGGCTGTGATCGATGAAAAGTTCGAGTTCTCCCGGCTCGCTGAAATCGGTCTGGGCGGCGAGCAGTGTCACAGAGGCGAGCCGCTCGTCCTCCACGTGCGCCATGGCCGCCGCGGCAATCGACAACAGCGTGCCCCCGAGGCAGTAGCCGATTGCATGGATCTTGCTTTTCGGCACGATGGGGCCAATGGCCCCGAGTGCCGCCATGACGCCGAGGCGGCGATAGTCATCCAAGCCGAGATTGCGATCAACGGCGGTGACGTTGCGCCAGGAGATGCAGAAAACCGTGAACCCTTTGCCAACGAGGTAGCGGATCAGCGAGTTTTCCGGCGACAGATCAAGAATGTAGAACTTCATGATCCAGGCCGGAACGATCAGTAGTGGCTCCGCGTAGACACTCTCGGTCGACGGCGTGTACTGGATGAGTTCGATCAGGTGGTTCCGGTAGACGACCTTGCCCGGCGTGATCGCGACGTCTTCGCCAACACGGAAGTTCTCGGTCCCGGCGGGTGGCTCGCTGTTCAGGTTCCGACTGAGGTCCTCAATGAAACACTGGATTCCGTCGACGAAGCTCCGCCCCCCGGTCTGCAGAGACCGATTAATCACTTCCGGATTGGTAAAGATGCAATTCGACGGGGAAAAGACATCCAGCACTTGCCGCGTGGAGAACGAGACGACATTCTCGTGGTGCGGCGAGACCCCGGGCACATCATGTGTGGCGGTGTGCCACCATTGCTGCGTAAGGAGAAATGCTTGATACCAGAGCACGAATGGCAGTTCTTGCCAGGCTTCGGCACGAAACCGCGTGTCGCCCGGAAGTGGCTCGATGCAGTTGGATGTCTTATTCTCAGTCAGTGCCCGGCGGACGGCATATGCTGCCAATCGGCCCAACTTCTTCCACGCCTTGTTGACAAGCTCCGCTTGTTTTCCCGGAGAACGGGAAAGATGAACCAGCCAATCGGAATAGGCAAGCCACAACGCAGTTGGTGAGATGCCGCCCGTCGCATTCGCTGCCATGGCGGCAGCAACCCGGTCGATGGCGCGAAACAGCTCGAACCCACCCGGCTCGTCGAGATGCGTGGCAAGCGAGTTCAGAGCCGCCGGCCTCGAATCGGATCCCTGAGGGCGGCTGAGTTCCGGGCCCGTCCTCCCCACTGCCTGTGCATTCTTCATCGGGCACCTCCCAACAAAGGTATGAGTGCAGCTTAGGAACAACGCATGGTGTCTGGAAAG
Source organism: Cupriavidus sp. IK-TO18 (assembly GCF_015549295.1). Classification (NCBI taxonomy): domain Bacteria; kingdom Pseudomonadati; phylum Pseudomonadota; class Betaproteobacteria; order Burkholderiales; family Burkholderiaceae; genus Cupriavidus; species Cupriavidus sp. IK-TO18. Next base: position 52,711 of record NZ_JADGMP010000016.1, on the reverse strand, counting down.
GACTGTTTCGCGAATCCAGCGCCCACCAGCATTCTTGCTGGGGATCAAGGGCGATGCGGGTACGTAAGCTAATGTAGTTAAAAACGATCGGCCAGCACCCTCGCCCGACGGAGGGAATCCATGGATATAGGCAGGCAGCGCCCACATCAAGCCCTGTTCACCCCGCCCGCCCTATGGAGCGGATGGATTCACTCGACGGGTTCGGGCGACGTTTATGTCTCCGACTGGGTGAATGCCAGGGACATTCAACGGACAGCGGGAGATTTGCATCTGGACGATGTTGTGCTGACATTGCAGCATTTCATGGTGGGGCTTAAGCCTGCGGAACTGGACGTGCTTGCAGTCTGCCAGGCGACTGTACCAGCCCTTGCCGCGGCGGCGCGCCTGGTTGGGGCAGGCTATCCTGAGCCGCGCTCATTGGTGTTGCTAGGCGGCCCCATTGATCCATGCTGTAATCCGACCCCCGCTGATCCGCATGGCTGGAAGCCTGCCTCCAAGCTGGCTCGACGCACTGGGGACGCATATCGTGCCCTCGGGGTACCGGGGCGCGGATCGGCGAGTCTATCCGGCCGTCCACGACTGGCTGGTAAACACCCCAAATCAGCCTTGGCCCGGGCGCAGTGCATGCCCGCTGCCGGCACGATTTCTTACGCAAGTTGTTTCCGGATGAACAGGAGGGTGTGATGACCGTAGTTGTACTCCCGACCGATGGTTCATCTTTCAGCGCTGCAGCGGCACGGAGGCTGCTTCTCCCCGGCCTTTTCGAGCGGCCCCTGGCGGTGCATATGGTTCACGCATCGCCGGAAATTGTGGGAAGGCCGCAGGCTTACTTCTCGAAGGAGCAGATCGACCAATGGGCCGACGAGGCAGCGGAGGAAGCCTTCGCTGCCATGCGTCCGCTACTCCAATCGGCAGATGTCATCGTGACAGAGCATCGCCGCACGGGTGAACCTGCCGAAGTCATTGTGGAACTCGCCCGCGCCTGTGGGGCAGATGCAATCGTGATGGGTACCCATGGCCGAGGCGCATTCCTGGCAGCGGTATTGGGCTCGGTCGCCTCACGCGTAGTGGCGACAGCAACGGTTCCGATCTTGCTGGTGCCGAAGAAAGTCGAAAGCTCTTAAGAATGCCGACTTGAGTCTTCGAGACCCCCGCAGTCATTCGTGTCGAAGGATGACGGCAAGAGTTTGATGCCGGGCGCTCGTCCGCCGCTCCATTGTGGTCGGGCGGACCGAAATGTCGTTCAAACGGTCGGCCAGGAGCCAGCGATGAAATGATCCCACTTCACTTCGAGGCAATGCGTGGGGCGCCGCGCCTGCCATGAAAACTAGCGGCAAGCGACACGCGCGTCGCACTCGATGCCATCCAGGTCGATTGTATGCTTTGAGCTAAACGCGTTTTCGTAGATGAAGGTGGCCACTCGAAAAAGAAGCAAAAAGGACTGTCATGAGAAAGTCAAATGCGGAAGGGGTTCAGGTTTCCTGGCATAGCATTTCCATAGCGACCGCCCTCAACAAACTGGAGACATCCACCACAGGCTTAAGTCAAAGCGAAGCGCAGGCGCGACTGAAGGATTTCGGGGTCAACCGCTTGCCAGAAACATCGCGTCGCAGCGCATCTGCTCGCTTCCTGCTCCAATTTCATAATGTCCTGATCTATGTACTGATTGGCTCTGCTGCGATAACGGCTTTCTTGGGGCACTGGATTGATACCGGAGTGATTTTGGCGGTTGTCATTGCGAACGCCGCGATCGGCTTCATTCAGGAAGGCAAGGCGGAAAAAGCCATGGATGCTATTCGCCATATGCTGGCACCGAGAGCGAATGTGATTCGCGGAGGCGAGCGCGTCAGCGTTGAAGGTGATAACCTCGTCCCCGGCGACATCGTGCTGATAGAAGCGGGCGACAAAGTCGCTGCCGATCTGCGTCTTATCACCGCGCACGTTCTGTTAGCGCAGGAGGCGATTCTCACCGGAGAATCCGTGCCTGTTGTAAAGCGAAGTGAGGCTGTCCTGGCCGATGCGCCACTTGGGGATCGCGCTTGCATGGCGTTTTCCGGCACCCTGATCGTCAGCGGCCAGGGCAAAGGCGTTGTCGTAGCGACCGGAGCTCGAACCGAAATCGGGCATATCAGTAGCCTCCTTTCCGAGGTTGAAACCCTCACCACCCCCTTGGTCAAGCAGATGGGTGCCTTTGCAAAATGGCTGACTATTTGCATTCTGCTGATTGCTGCATTGCTGATTACATATGGTTATTTCGTAGGTCATCACGAATTCAGCGAAGTGTTCATGGCGGTAGTAGGATTGGCGGTGGCTGCAATCCCGGAGGGTCTACCCGCAGTGCTGACCATCACGCTCGCTGTTGGGGTGCAAGCGATGGCCCGGTGCAATGCCATCGTGCGTCGCTTGCCTGCCATTGAGACGCTTGGCTCAGTATCTGTCATATGCACTGATAAGACCGGTACGTTGACCCGGAATGAGATGATGGTGGCTTCCGTACTGACCCATCAACATCGCTTTGCGCTGGACGGCGATGGCTATTCCCCAGAAGGCGAACTCAGGCTTGAAGAAGTGCGGGTGTCCCCGCTTGAGCATCGGGTGCTTGAGGAACTCGCCCGTGCTGCCGTGCTGTGTAACGACGCGGCACTCCATCAGAAAGATGGCATTTGGCGTGTGGAGGGCGACCCGATGGAGGGGGCGTTGCTGGCCTTTTCCGGAAAAATGGACGTAGATGCGCGTAACCAGCAAGGGGCGTGGGCGCGAACCGACGCGATCCCCTTCGATGCAAAACACCGATTCATGGCAACACTCAACCATGATCACGATCGCCACGCCTTCGTATTTGTCAAAGGTGCGCCCGAGAGGATACTGGCTATGTGCCAGAACCAGCGCGGACCGGACGGAACAATCGAGCCACTCGACGCCGATTACTGGAATGAAAACGCAGAGCTCATTGCGACGCAAGGGCAGCGCGTACTGGCCTTTGCTTTGCGGTCAGTAGCCCCGACGCAAACCGTGCTGGAACATGCCGATGTAGAAGGCAAGCTGACCATGCTCGGCATGGTGGGAATGATGGATCCACCGCGCGCCGAAGCCGTTACCGCGGTCTCGGAATGCCATGCAGCAGGTATCCGCGTCAAGATGATCACGGGAGACCATGCCAAAACCGCCGCCGCGATCGGTAAGCAGATCGGGCTGCAAAACCCGCATACCGTGCTGACAGGGGTTGATTTGGGCGCGATGGACGATGCCGCGCTGCGGCAAGTGGCGTTGAGTTGCGACATCTTTGCCCGCACCAGTCCGGAGGACAAGTTGCGGCTGGTGATGGCGCTGCAATCCCATGACATGACAGTAGCCATGACCGGCGATGGCGTAAACGATGCGCCCGCTTTGAAACGAGCCGATGCGGGGATCGCCATGGGGAAGAAAGGTTCGGAGGTCGCCAAGGAATCTGCCGAATTGGTATTGGCGGACGACAATTTTGCCTCCATCGTCGCCGCTGTACGCGAAGGCCGTACCGTATACGACAACATCAAGAAGGTTATTAGTTGGACCTTGCCTACCAATGCCGGTGAAGCCATGACGATTGTGGTAGCGCTGCTTTTCGGCTTGACGCTACCCATCACGCCCGTCCAGATACTCTGGATCAATCTGATCACGGCCATCACGCTGGGCATTGCATTGGCTTTTGAGCCGACGGAAGAAGCTACCATGCTCCGCGCGCCTCGATCGCGCGCGGAGCCTCTGTTGAGTGGTGTACTGGTATGGCATATCGTGCTGGTTTCTGTGCTGTTCCTTTGCGGTGTCTACGGTGTTTTCTCATACGCGTTGGACCAAGGCCACTCCTTGGAACTGGCACGTACGCTGGCCGTGAATACGCTAGTCGTGATGGAGATTTTCCACTTGTTCTTCATCCGCAATTTCTACAGCACGTCTTTAACATGGAAAGCCGTGCGCGGCACAAAGGTGGTATGGGCCGTGGTTGCTGCCATCACGGCGGCACAATTTGCCATTACCTACATGCCTGCGTTGCAAGACGTGTTCGCCACTGAATCTGTGCCGTTTTGGGACGGCGTGCTGGTGATCGGCATAGGCATCGCACTATTCGCTATAGTGGAAACAGAGAAACAGATTCGACTTCACCTACGGCCGGTCAACCTGCATGGGACGGGTCAGGCAAGGGGCGTGGATTGAACCATGACCCGTCTCCGAATTCGGCCTTCTTCTACCCGCTTACGGTCGAAGCCGTAGTCTGGCACCCATGCGCAGCTATCGCTTTTCTGCGCTGCCCGCGAAGTGTTCGATTTTTTTTGTCGGTCCCGAGACGACCAGCAAGTCTCCCGGCTGGATCAGGGTGGTGGCTGTCGCGTGCTCAAACTCTTCGTTGGCACGCTTGATGCCAACCACCGTGACGCCGAAATGCTCACGTACCCTGGACACCAACAGCGTCTTGTTGTGGGTTGACGCCGGCGCATGGATCCTGGCGATGGCAAAGCCATCGTCGAATTCGATGAAATCGATCATTCGGCCGGTGATCAGATGCGCAACTCGCGCCCCCATGTCCGCTTCCGGATAGACGACGTGGTGCGCGCCGATGCGTTGCGCGATCTGGCCATGTTCAGCGGTAAACGCCTTGACCCAGATATCCTTGATCTCAAGCTCGGTCAGCGTCATCAAGGTCATCAGGCTGGAAGACATGTCTGTGCCAATCCCGACAATGGCGTGTGAGAAATCGGCCACGCCGAGCTGGCGCATCACGTTCACATCGGTGGAGTCGGCCTGGACGGCGCAGGTCAACGCATTCGACCAGCGCTGCACAAGCTCGGCATCCTTGTCTATGCCCATGACATCGTGGCCCAGGCGGATGAGCGATTGCGCCACCGAGCTGCCAAAGCGGCCAAGCCCGATCACGACGACGCTGTCGCCCGCAGAGAAGGCGAACTGCTCGGTAAACAATCTAGCCAACAATTGGGTGCTCCTCCGGGTAGCGGTATGGTGTGCGATGTTCGCCCAGCGCCAGGGATACCGCGAGCGTAATGGTGCCGACCCGGCCGGCGTACATGAGCGCTATCAGCGTAAGCTGGCCGGAAGCCGGAAGGTCGGCCGTGATACCAGTCGACAAGCCAACTGTACCGAAAGCTGAAATGACTTCGAAGATGACTTGATCGGTCGGCAACTCGGTAACGAACAGGATGGTCAGCGTTCCCAGCGTAATCAAGGCGCTTCCCAACGCCAGCACGGTGATCGCCTGCCGCTGCGCCGAGCCGCTGACGCGCCGCCCGAATGCCTCGCTGTCGACGCGCCCGCGGATCTCGGCAATCACCAACAAGGCCAGGATGGCGACGGTGCCGACTTTGACGCCGCCGGCAGTACTGGCACTGCCTCCGCCGACGAACATCAGGAAGAAATGCAGCGCCAGGCTTTCATGAGTCAGCGCGCCGATGTCGATCGAGTTGAATCCGGCAGTACGGGCGGAGACAGAGGCAAACGCTGCGGACAGCAGCTTCCCGGCAGGCGGCATCGCGCCGAGCGTTTTTGGGTTATTCCATTCGAACAATAGCAGGCCAAGAATGCCCGTGGCCAGCAGCACCGCCGTAACCGACAAGGTGAGCTTGCTATGCAGGGACCATCGACGCGGATCGGATGCCTTGTTCCGCAAGTCGTGCAGCACAGGAAACCCGATGCCGCCTACGACGATCGCCGCCATCACCGGTCCCAGCATCCACAGGTCGGCCGCATAGCGCGTCAGGCTGTCTGCGTGGGTCGAGAAGCCAGCGTTGTTGAAGGCTGAGATCGAATGAAACAAGCCATTCCATGCTGCCTCGGGCCAGGGAAGGGCGTACGTGAGATGCAGCCTCGAGGCTAGCCACATCGCGATGACCATCTCGAAGCTCAACGTCACCACCAGCACCAGCCTGGCCACGCCGGCGATGTCGCCCAGCCCGATCGCATGGGTTTCGACCTGGGCAATCAGCTTGGTCCGCAATCGCAGCGAGCGATTGACCATCAGGCCAAGCAGCGTGGACGCGGTCATCATGCCAAAGCCGCCAAGCTGGAATAGCACCATGATGACCGCCTGGCCGAAGCCGGACCAGTAAGTTCCTGTATCCACGACCACCAGGCCAGTCACGCAGACGGCCGAGACTGCGGTGAAGAATGCGGTCAGCCAGGGCGCGCTCCCGCCATCGACTCGGGACCAGGGCAACATCAGGAGCACGCTGCCTGCCACGATGGCCAGCAGGAAACCCAGGGCAACGGTCCGGGTTGGATGCAGAGATGGTCTCATTCCGGAATTGTGGCCTGAAATGTGTCACAAATCCACGTTTCCAAACGGACCGCCCCGCGTCCGAGCGGGCCTACTCCCCGGATAGCTGCCCCCAGCAACCGGCCTGGCGCTCGTTGAGCAAAATTGGCTGGTCATAGAAGATGACCCACCGATCGCGAACGTGAGTGTACATCCCGATTGAAGCAGTTTCCAACGACATCATGTCTGACGAGGCCAGATCGGAACGCCCCCAATACTCAATGAGCGGGCGGCAGCGATCCGCCGGATCCAGGCGGAGATGGCTGACTATGGGCTGACCATGGAGGAGCTGGCAGCGGCGGGGTGCTTCGATCCGCCGCCCCCTCCGCCACCCACCCGCGCCGCCGCCGGTGGTCTGCTACCGCAACGCCACGTGGCTGAGTTGGGACGGGCAGGTGACATGCCCGACTGGCTGCGGCGCGCGGTCAATGCGGGGCAGAGTAAGGAATTTTTTCGGGTTGGGTAACGCCGCCAGCTATCGGGGCTTCAATAGCCCCCAACTCTGCCAAACCTGCAATCGGCCCTCCGTCAGCCTGCGGCGGGACGCGCGAGCAAGTTTGATAGCCCCGCTGCCGCGCCGCTTCAATTCTTGAATTCGTGCGGCGCATCGTATATTTTCGAGGGGCATTCCAGTGGTTGCTGCCGCGCCGGCCGGTGCCTGTCACGATGATCGGATTCATACAAGCCACCACTCGATAACGCATGCCCGGAACGAGGACTGTCAACCCCGTCCGCGCAGTGCGCCCGTGACCCTGCGCGGATGCTTATCGCTGCCCGCTCCTGCCCATCAGAAAAGAGCTGCCATGGATGCAGTCCGGACATTGCTCGAAACCCAACCGCTGCTCACGCTGTTCCTCACGGTTGCACTGGGCTATGTCTTCGGCGAGATCAATATCAAGGGCGTGTCGCTCGGTTCGGGCGCGGTGCTGTTCGTGGGGCTGGCGATCGGCGGGTTCGCGCCGAAGTCTGCGCCGCCTGCCATCCTTGGCACCCTAGGGCTGCTGCTCTTTCTCTATGGCATTGGGATCCAGTACGGGGAGCAGTTTTTTAAGGGTCTGACCAGCCCCGATGGCATCAAGGCCAACGCCGCTGCGGTCCTTGGCGTGGTTGGCTCCGGACTGGTCGCGGTTGCGTTGGTGCCGCTGGTCGGCGTGAAGCTAGACGAGTCGCTAGGCATGTTCGCCGGTGCGGGCACCAGCACGGCAAGCTTGCAGGCCGCGATGGCGGCAATGAAGAGCGACGGCGCCGCGGTGGGCTACAGCGTCGCATACCCGGTCGGCGTGGCAGGGCCGATCCTGTTTCTGTATGCCCTCACCGCGCTGCTCAAGCCAAATATCGTGCGGCCGCCGCCAAAGCTGATCGAGACCGCCGAGATTGTGCTGTCAAACGCGGCGTTTATCGGCGCGCGGCTGTCGGAGCTCGTAGCCTGCCTGCCGGACGGGGTGGCGATTGCCGCCGTGCGTCGCGCCCACCATAACCAGCCGTCCGCCGACGACATGGTCCTGCAGGCCAACGACGTGCTGCTCGCGACCGCCACCGACCCGGCCGTGCTGCGTGAAGCCACCTCGCTGTGCGGGGAACTGCAGCCGGGCCGCATGACGAGCCATCGCGAAGACCTGGACTATATGCGCGTGTTCGCCTCAAGCCGGCTCGTGGTCGGGCACAGGCTGCGCGATATCCGTTTTCCCGAAGGCATGGTCTGCTCGATCGCCCACGTGCGGCGCGGCGATGCCGACCTGATGCCCAGCGACGACCTCATCCTCGAGTTCGGTGACCGTGTCGGCCTGCTGGTCAATCGCGCCCACATGAAGCCGATTCGCGTGCTGTTCGGCGACTCCATCAAGGGCACCGCCGAGCTGAGCTTTATCTCGATCGGCATCGGCGCTGCCCTCGGGCTGCTGGTCGGGCTGATCCCGGTGCCGATTCCCGGCGTCGGCACGCTGGCGCTGGGGCTCGCCGCGCTGCTGCTGGTCGCCCTTGTGCTCGGCCAGGTGCGCCGTTTCGGGCCGTTCGTCTGGACCATGCCGCTGTCGGCCAACCTGGTCCTGCGCAACTTCGGGCTGACCATCTTCCTCGCCCAGGTGGGCATTGCATCCGGGCCGAAGTTCTTCGCCACCATCGGCGTGACCGGGGTTTCCTTCCTGATCTATGGCGTGGTGATCCTGCTCGCCCTGCTGCTGATCACTGCGATCTTCTGCCTCTGGGTCTTCAGGCTGCCGTTCGACCTGGCGGTGGGCGTGATCTGCGGTGCGACCGGCAATCCCGCCATCCTTGCCTTTGCCAACCGCGTCGCGCCCACCGACCGGCCCGACCTCGGCTACTCGATGATCTTCCCGTCTATGACCATCGTGAAAATCCTGTTCGTACAGGTCGCCGCCACACTGGCTGGCGGATAGTGGCGCAACCTGGGCGAAGCGCGCCATGCGATTCGCCGCGGAGACACATCATGGAAATCGCCGTCTTCAGCGCAAAGTCCTACGATCGTCAACATCTCGACGCCGCGAATGCGGCGCAAGGCCATCGGCTCAAATACTTCGAAGTCCCCCTGGACAGTGAAACGGTGGGCCTCGCCGCCGGCCACGGCGCCGTCTGCATCTTCGTCAATGACCGGGCCGATGCGACTGTGCTGGAAGCGCTCGCGCGCGGCGGCACCAAGCTGGTCGCGCTGCGCTGCACCGGGTTCAACAACGTCGACCTGAAAGCCGCGCAGGCGCTCGGCATCAAGGTAGTGCGCGTGGTCGACTACTCGCCAAATTCGGTCGCCGAGCATGCGGTGGCGCTGCTGTTGGCGGTCAACCGCAAGATCCACCGGGCCTACAACCGCACGCGGGATTTCAATTTCTCGCTCGAAGGCCTGATGGGCTTCGACCTGTACGGCAAGACCGTGGCCGTGATCGGCACCGGCAAGATCGGGCGCGTGTTTGCGAAAATCATGGTCGGCTTCGGCTGCAACGTGATCGGCTACGACAAGTACCCATCGCCGGAGTTCGAGGCCCTTGGCGGCCGCTACGCGGACGAGGGAGAAATCGGCGCCAGCGCGGACTGCATCTCGCTGCACTGCCCGCTCACGCCCGAGACCCATCACATCATCAACGCCGAAACGCTGGCGCGCGCCAAGCGCGGCGCCCTGCTGATCAACACCAGCCGCGGCGGGCTGATCGACACGGAAGCAGTCATCGAAGCGCTCAGGAGCGGGCAACTCGGCGGGCTGGCGATCGACGTGTACGAGCAAGAGGCGGAGCTGTTCTTCCGCGACCTGTCCGGCACCATCGTCGACGACGCCGTCATGCAGCAGCTAATCACGTTTCCTAACGTGATCGTGACCGGGCACCAAGCCTTCCTCACGCGCGAGGCCGTGACGACCATTTGCGAAACAACCTTGCGCAGCGTGACGGAGTTCGAAAGCGGCAAGCCGCTCACGAACGAAGTCGGCCCCAGTTGAACACGGCTGTCGGCCTCATGTCGCGCCCCGCTAGTGGCTTAAACCGCCCCCGAAAAGCCCGCCGCCCAATCCACGATCACGCCGACGCGGCGGCCATCTGCGAGGCGGTGACGCGGCCGAGCATGCGCTTTGTGCCGGTCAAGGACGAGCACCAGCAAGCAACCCTGAGCTTGCATCGAACCCGACAGGGATTCGTAGAAGAGCGTCCGCTACTTACTACCGCCTGCGGGGGTTGCTGGCCAAATTCGGTGTGGTATTGCCGCAGAAGCCGGAGCGACTGCGCAAGGAGATCGGCCCCCATCTGGAAGCCTTGCCCGGCTGGGCGAATCGATGCATCCAGGACCTGCTGAGCCATGCGGGCAGGCTGGAGGAGAAGCTGGACGAATATGATCAAGCTATCAGCGAGATTGCGCGTGAAGGCGAGCGCAGCAAGCGCCTGATGCAGCTGCGTGGGGTCGGGCCGACTAAGGCTATGGGCTGTCAATTGCACATCAGTTCCTCCTGGAACCTTATCCGGGTAGGGCGGCAGATCGACTACGATGTTGTTGTGGCATGCTTGCAGTTGGATAAAAAAGCAGGGTTGGGGTCAACATGTACAAGAGCTTGCTGCTAGTCGCGGCCGCCGCGGCCGTTTTCATCTACTACAAAACTCACGCGCCGCTGGACAATGTGGGAGTCGCCGCCGAGCCACAGTCGATCGCGGTTTCGATTATTGCCCCAACGCCGGAACCAGTCTTCCGCTGCGAGGGCAAACAGCACTGTAGCCAGATGTCTTCCTGCGCGGAAGCCCGCTTCTACCTAAAGAACTGCCCAGCGGTAAAAATGGACGGCGATAGTGACGGTATTCCATGTGAGACGCCGCCTCTCCAGTGCACGTTTTGACATGCTAATGAGGTAGTTCGTGCGCTGCCATTTTCTACGAAGACGGGGGGGGCAGGGGCCGGTTTGCGCAGCCCCGATCCGGCCCCACTATGCAGGGGTGCTGGCAACTTGCCCCAGCGCTTAGCATCGCCCTCAAACAAGAAGAAGAGGGTCACAAGTGAAAGCAATCCTAGGGCTGGCATTCCTTTTCAATCAATGCGGGATCAAGATGCCGGCCACAGTTTTGCCTAGGTGCACAAACTGGAGCACCGCCCGACCGATCGGATGTTGAATTTTCGGGGATACCGTACGATTTGCGAGCTCGGCTTTGGTGACCGCGGTGGTCCACCTGGGCGGAAGCCGTGCCTGCCCACGATTCCGGCATGCCTGCCGCGCGGCAAATGGAGGCCCAGACGCCTTGCGCCGTGACGCCGGCGGAGGGGCGCTCTCGCGGTCACGGCTGGCGGAAGTCCGCACGGCGTGCGCCCCCTACAATTTGGAGCGCTGTTTTTCCGCGCCCGCACGGGACTAAGGCGCCGCTACGATTTTCACCGCAGCAGTACTTTCCCGAACGATCAGCTCCGGCTCGAATTCGTCCTGCAGATCTTCCCGCCGTGCCGCGCCTTCAATCTGCGCAATAATGTTCCTCGCGGTCAGTTCGCCGATACGCACGGGATTCGACCGCATGGTTGTCAGGGTAGGCGTGATAAGTTCTGCGACCTGCCAGTCCCCGAAACCGGTCACGGAGATATCGTCCGGAATGGACCGGCCCAGAGCGCGGCACTCGGCGATGGCGGCGACCGCGATGAAGTCGTTTATGCAGATCAGTGCGGTAGGCCGATGTGGACTGGTCAGACAGGCGCGCGCTGCGGCGCGGGCCGGCTCGACCTCATAGGGCGTGGGCAGGACCAGTTCCTCGCGCAGTGCGATGCTATGTTCGCTGAGCACGTCCTTGACGCCTTCCAGCCGCTGGACCGACAGATGCTGGGTGTTCAGCGGCCCCGGGAGGACGGCGAATTCGCGGTGCCCAAGGCCTACCAGATAGGCGGTCAGCCGCCGCATCGCGAGCCGGTTGTCGTAGCCAACCGTCGGATGGCTGCCTTCGCGATCCGTTGCCCACATCAGCACATAGGGGACATTGTGCTTATGGATAAGGGAGAAGACGTCGGGGTGATGCTGCGAGCCGATGATGGCGATGCCGTCCACGCGCCGCTCCAGCATTTCCCGCGCACAGCGCAACTCGATTTCGCTGTTGTCGCGATGGCACGTCAGAAGAACGGTATAGCCGAGCGCTTCGAGCTGCTTCTCCAGGGTGTCCACGGCTCTTGCGTACAGTTCGTTCATCAGCGTCGGCGCAATGATGCCGATGGACATGGTCCGTCCCGAACGCAGGATCCGGGCAGCGGCAAAAGGCACGTAGTCGAGGCTGGCAATCGCTTCCTGCACGCGCTTCAGAGTCTCAGGCCGCAGCAGTTCAGGTGCCGACAACGCGCGCGATACGGTGGCAGAAGACACGCCGGCAAGGAGAGCGACCTGTTTCACGTTGACCATATTCGGCATGCCTCGAAAGCGAAGGGAAGAGTAAGGTTGGAATGAAGGATGAGCCCATCCAAGGGTGCCCTGGCGGCCCAGCCTGACGCCGCATTGTATCGTCGGGCGGCAAGTCCGCTGGTGAGGAACGCCACGCAAGCGCCGGTCGAGGCAATGCGACCGGCGCTTGCCGCGGCTAGTCGAGCCGCACCTTCGCAGAGTCCGCAACCTTCTTCCATTTGGCGAGTTCGGCGCGAAGGAAGGCGTCAAACGACTCCGGCGTGCCGCCGACGATCTCGGCGCCCTGAGCCAGCAGCTTCTCCCGAATGTCCTGATATTGCAGCGCCTTGTTGAACTCAGCATTCATCTTGGTGATGATGGCCGCCGGGGTGCCCGTCGGCACCATGAAGCCGCCCCAGGATACGGCCTCATAGCCGTTAATGCCCAGTGCTTCGTCTACCGTGGGAACATCCGGCAAGGACGGGAGGCGCTTCTTGCTGGTGACCGCAAGCGCGCGTAGCTTGCCGCTTTTGACCTGCGGCATGCCGGCCAGGGCCGTCGGCAGCGCGACATGGATCTGCCCGCCCAGCACATCGGTCAAGGAGGGTGCGTCGCCCTTGTAAGGGACATGCGCCATCTTGACGCCCGCCATGGTATTGAGCAGCTCGCCCGCGAGGTGGTTGCTCGCCCCGTTGCCTGCCGAGCCGAAGGTGATCTCGCCAGGCTTATCCTTGGCCATGGCGATCAGTTGCCTCAGATCCTTGATGGGGGAGTTCGCCGCCGTGACAATGACCAGCGGAACGCTAGTCGCCAGGATCACGGGCGCGAAATCCTTGACCGAGTCATAAGGCAATTTCGAATAGACCGCAGGATTGATCGCATTCGGACCAAGGTTGGCCATCAGCACCGTATATCCGTCCGCGGCCGATTTCGCCACGAGTTCGTTGGCAATGATGCCGTTGGCCCCCGGCCGATTCTCGATGACGACCGATTCTCCCCAGGCCTGGCTAAGCTTTGTGCTCAGCAGCCTGGCGGTGACATCCGAAGCGCCGCCGGGCGGATAGGGCAGGACCACGCGGACCGGCTGGACGGGCCAGTCCTTGGCCGCCGCGTGCTGCCACGCGGAGATCGCTGCCAGGCAAAGCAGGGCGGCGGACGCTTGTCGTAGATATCGATGCATGATGGGGTCTCCTGTCTCCTGATGCGATCCTGCTTCGGGACCGCGCTTGTGCTACCTGCGGTTCAAATCGTTCCTCCCTTGCGCAATCCCGAGATCCGGTCCGCGGACCAGCCGAGGTCGCGGCTCAGGATGTCGTCCGTATGCTCGCCGAGCACTGGCGGGGCACGCCGATACTCGACAGTGGAGCGGGAGAACTTGATTGGGTTGGCGATCTGCGGCGCGATCGCTCCGCTTCCATGGGGAAGCGAGAACACCATGCCGCGCGACCGCACTTGCGGATCCGACAAGGCCTGCGGAATCGTATGGATTGGTCCGCACGGCACGCCGGCGGCTTCCAGTCCGACCAGCCAGGTTGCCGTGTCGCGGCCACGGAATCGGTCCGCCAGCAAGAACACCAGGCTCTCGCGGTGCTTCAGGCGCGCGGCGTTGGTCGCGTAGCGTTCGTCGCGTGCCAGTTCGCCCTGGTCCAGTGCGCCGCACAGCGCGCCGAACTGCCGGTCGTTGCCGACGGCAACGATCAGCGCGCCATCGCTGGTCGCGAACGATTGGTAGGGCGCGAGGTTCGGATGGGCGTTACCCCAACGTCGTGGCTCGGAACCCGCTACCAGGTAGTTGGAAGCCTGGTTCGCAAGCCACGCGACCTGCGTGTCGAGCAGGCTCATGTCGATGTACTGGCCGCGTGCGCTCTCGACCCGTTCGAACAAGGCGCTGACGATGGCCACCGATGCGTACATCCCTGTCATCAGGTCCGAGATAGGTACGCCGCATTTCTGCGGCCCTCCGCCGGGGAGGTCGTCGCACTCGCCGGTGATGCTCATGAGCCCGCCCATGGCCTGTACAACGAAGTCGTAGCCGGCCCGGTGACTGTAGGGCCCGGTCTGCCCGAAGCCGGTGATCGAACAGTACACCAGGCGTGGATTGAGCTCCGCCAGCGTGTCGTAGTCCAGGCCATAGCGCCGCATGTCGCCGCATTTATAGTTCTCGACGAAGACGTCGGCCGTCTTCGCCAGTTCGCGAAGCACGGCCTGTCCCTCCTCGCTGCTGACGTCCACGGTGATCGAGCGCTTGCCACGATTGGCGCAAAGAAAATAGGCCGACTCAGCCGTCAGGGTGCCGTCTTCCCGGGCAAGGAAGGGCGGCCCCCAGGCGCGCGTATCGTCCCCGCTGCCGGGCCGCTCCACCTTGATCACGTCGGCACCGAGGTCCGACAGCAACTGGGTGCTCCACGGTCCCGCAAGGATGCGGCTCAGGTCGAGCACCCGGATGCCTTCCAAAGGTCCTGCCATGGTCTTGCCTCCTGTGAATGCCCGAGCTTCAGCTCGGGTCGAACAGCACGCCGGGATTCAGGATCTGCTTCGGGTCGAACGCTTTCTTTGCCGCCTTCAGCGCGGTGCAGAACAGCTCGGGCCGCTCCTTGTCATACCAGGGACGATGGTCCCGTCCGAGCGCGTGGTGGTGGGTGACGGTGCCGCCGGCGTCCACCATGGCCTGTTCCGCCACCCGCTTGATTGCCATGTACTGCTCGGGAATGCGGGCCTTGTCCCCATAGGCAAACCAGGTGAAGTAAGGCGCAGGGCCGTCCGGATACAGGTGGGTGAAGCGGCAGGTCACGGAGCCCGGGCGGCCCGTCACTTCGTGGATGATGCGATGAGTCTCGGCCTTGACGTGCTGGTGAAGTGCGGCGAAGCGGTCCCACGTGACGGCTGTTTCCATGGTCTCGCGCATGACGCCGCGTGCAATGGCGTACTCGCGCAGATAAGGTCCGCGCAAAAACTTGTTGCGCCAGCTTGCCGTGGCCGAATCGGCACCTTCCTCCTTGGTTGCCGCAGCGGTATCCCACTCGCCGGCGCATGCTGCGCAGATCTCCAGCGCGCGCGCCATCCACGCATCGACCGGGTGATCCGCCGACTCGAAGCCCAGCACGAGGATGTCATAGGTGCCGTCGCTTGAGCCGGTGTAGGCTGCCTCCTCCCGCTCGACCAACCGCGCGTTCGCGGGGTTCAGGCCCGACTGGGACAGCAGCCGCGTCGCCTCCACGGCCTTCGCATAATCGCGGAAGCGCACCGTGGTCTGCTTGCGGAAGATTGGGCGGCGGTGCAGCTTGACCCAGGCCTCGGTAATGATGCCAAGCGCGCCCTCCGAGCCCAGAAACAGCCGGTCGGGATTGGGGCCCGAGCCCGATACTGGAAAGCGGCGCGACTCGATATTGCCCGCGGGGGTCACGACCTTTAGGCTTTCGATGTGGTCGTCGATCTGCGTGTATGCAGTGGCGAAATGCCCGGCAGCGCGGGTCGCGATCCAGCCCCCCAGCGACGAGAACTCCCATGCCTGCAGGAAAAAGCGCATGGTCAGCCCGGTCGGCTTGAGCTGGCGTTCCAGGCTCGGCCCGAGCACCCCGGCCTGGATGCGCGCGGCTTGCGAGGTCTGGTCGACTTCCAGCACCTTGTCGAAGTGTTTGAGGTCGAGCGTGAGGACGCCACGGTACCGGTCGTGCTCCGGGGGGTTCACCCCGCCGACCACGCTGGAGCCGCCGCCGTAGGGAACGACGGCGAGCTGTTGGCGGCCGCACCAGTCGAAGAGATCGACGATCTCCTGTTCGGTCTTGGGATACGCGACGACGTCTGGCGGATTCGGGAACTCCTTCCGAATGGCCCGCGCCACGTCCACCGTACCGGCGCCATAGGTGTGATAAAGGCGGTCGTAGTGGTCGGTCGTGCAGATCTCGCGCAGCGTTGCCGGCGGCTGAACGCGCGGCGCGCGAAGCTCGATTTCGTCCGCAGTGGGAAAGGGCATGGCCTCGAAATGCTCGACACCTAGCAGGCGGCTCCACGCGGCCTCGAACTCCGAGATTTCCTCCGGCGTAACGGTGTCCCCTTCGTAGCCCCAGCCATAAAACTTCCGACGGCGTTCCTGCATGTCGATGTCTCCTTCGTGGTTTCCGTTAAATGTAATCGATTACATTCCAGTGAAAAAAATATTGCCAGGCCGCAGAGTGGATGGCAAAACTGGCAATGCAATCGATTACATCATCCTAGGTGAAGGGAGAACAATGTCAAGGACGAAAGGGGGATTTTCAGCAGAGGCGGGACGACGATGAGGGGTGGCCGGGTTTCGCAAATATGTGAGGCGTCACATATTTGCGAATCCAGGGCGTCCCTCTTAGTTTGTGTGCCACAAACTGTGGCGTCGGAATCGGCCCCGCACGCTAGCGCGCCCCATGGATTTCCAACAATGAGTGCCGGCCGACGCCAGGCGACACCGCGCGCTGGCCGAGTTGATGAATGCCGGATCGATAGGCCTCACGCGAGGAGCGAACGAAAACTGCCGACGTCAAATTCCTGGTGCGAGAAGTACTGAACACCTTGCCCTCACCATACACGGAACACGTCAACTACCGGGATGAGCTTGTAATGCTGGTGATGGAGGGGATGTCTTCGGAAAAGGCGTTCCAAATGGTTCTGAAGGCGCATATGCTGTGAGCGTTGGCGGGAAGGGAGGCAGCATTGGAAATCGATCCCCGAGCACATGCACTGACCCACCTCATTGATTATCCACCCTCGTTTACCCTGCATGCCGGCAACGAGGCGATGCTAACCTTAGCGCTGGACGCGAGCGGGATTACTGCGCCATATCGACTCAAAGCCCAACGGCAGCATGTGGGTGCGTGCGCCCCGCGTGCCGCGAATCACTCGTGGCTCGGCGGGGCGTGGTGCGGGCGCACTCGAGTGTTCGCATTGGTTAGCCATTGGGCGTCCATGAATCGTCACGCGACGTTCAGGTTGCGTAAGGCACGCACTGGCCGAGGGCTGGGGGAATAATGAGAACGAGGCTGGTGCTCTGGTTCGTCGCTGTAGCGATTCTATCGCCACGGTTGGCCCTTGCCACCGAATTCGGCAGTAAGGGCGGGCCGGAGCCCGCCAACATTGAGCAGATCGCAGCAAGGCTTCGCGAGGATCCCTATGATCTGGAGTTGCTGATCAGCTTTGGCACGTCCAAACGCGGATCGGCCGGCCATATCGCACTGGCGCTCCGTGACGATCTGGCTGGCGACGAGGTGGTGTATTCGGCCAACTTTTATGCGGACCGAGACATCAAGCACGCGAGCGGCTACTACAACGCCGATCTGATGATCGCCATACCCAAGCAGGAATATCTGTTCAAGACAATCTCCACGGTCGCCGAGACAGCATCGTTTGGGCTGGACTTCGGCGAAATCTACAAGCGCTCAGTCATCGGTGTGCGTGTCTACGGCGTGCCAGCGGCGGAAAGGGCGGCACTGGCAGCTTTTTTCCGGCGCATCAACGAAGACTATCACCAGCAGCGTAGTAACACCGAGTATCACCGAGGCCAAGTAAAGTACGACTACCTGCGCCTAAACTGCGCCAAGACCATCGGCGCCGCCTTCAGGTTTGGGGCTGGCTACCGCGACCTGGAGGTGACCAGCGCTAGAGTTCTTTCAGGACGGCGCGTGGTTGCGGCAGCCACCGCCAACGTCCCTACCGATATGGCGATGAAGCTCATCAAGGAGTGGGGCCGGCGCAAGTACAGCATGGACGTGGTGCTGTATAAAAAGTACCGGGGTTCGGCCTATGTCGACCCACAAGAGGAAGAGAAAGTGGCCTTCAAGGACTTGCCCGACCGCTTTCCCTCGGTCCTGTCGCTAGACTTCCGCCGCGACGCCGGGGCTTACCAAGACTATGACAACCTTCTGGCGATGTACCTCCTTTTCAACCTCGGCAGGTACAGCGTTCGTGTCAACGAACAGACGATGCTACTCGAAATCGAGAAATCGAAGGACCCCATGCCCTATCCCGAGGCGCTGAAGCTCGCGACCCGCGACGCCAGGGCCGACAGCGAAAACTACCGGCGCCAGGTCGAGTTCCGCCCGAGCGGCGAGAGGATCGGCGAGGCGCCGGACAACACGCACCTCTACCACTTCACCGATGATGCGGCTGGACGGACGGGGCGCTAGCTGGGGCTGGCCAGTTCCGGTGAATGCCCATCTTGTAAAGGAGTTCCTCGACGCGCAAGCGCTCCGTTCCAGATGCCCAATGAATAATTTCAATCACGAAAGTATTGGATTGTGACGAGGGACCCCGCGGACAGTCGACGGTCGTCTCTCGCAATACACTTTGCCGCGCCGCGCAGGACCATTCTGATCGGTTTATCAAAGTAGCCTGTGGGCCAGCGGCACTGTCGATATCGTGGCGGCCTCGAAGGGTTCGTTTAGAATCCGGGGCATTTACAGAAATGTGTGCAGTTCCTACCTCACCATGAGCAAGAGGCTTACCAGCATCGACATTGCCAACTTGGCAGGGGTTTCGCAAACGACCGTCTCCCGTGTGCTTCAGGATTTGCCATCGGTGAAGCCGGAGACCAAGGCGCGGGTCTTGAAGGTCATACAAGACCACGAGTATTCGCCCAGTGCGGCAGCTCGACAGATGAAGACGCGTCGCAGCGGGACGGTTGCGGTCGTCATCGCGAGCCTGTCTAACCCGTTGTACCCGATGCTGCTCCAACTGTTAGTTGAGCGGCTCGCTAGTCGGGGCTTCCGCACAACGGTCTGGGAGCTTGAAGGAAAGATGGACGAGGCAACGGTACGTGCGCTTGCCGAAAGCGCAACCGATGGCGTCATCTTTGCCGCCGCGCTGGATGAATCCAGGGAGATGCTGACCCGAGTCGCGGCCGAGAAGCCGATCATCCTGATCAATCGCTCTGTCGAAACAGACTTGTTCGACACGATCGTGAGCGACAACTATGCCGGCGGCCGGCGGGTTGCAAACTATTTCGTGTCCGCGGGCAGAAAGTGCATTGGATTGATCTCAGCCGCGTCCAGCAAGAGTTCCAAGGCAAGCACGATTCGCGAACGCGAGCGCGGCTTTATGGAAGGCCTTGGCGAATTGAGCCAGGGGAACGCATTTGTGCGGGCTGATGCCGCCGACTTTAGCTACGACAATGGCTTTCGAGCGATGCAGACACTGCTCGCAGAACGCCCTGATGTCGATGCAGTGTTTTGCACAAATGACATTGTTGCGATCGGTGTCCTGGATGCCGCCCGGCGCAGTGGCAAGCAAGTCCCGAACGACATTTGGATCGTCGGCTATGACGATATTCCCATGGCGCGGTGGGAGTGCATCAGCTTGAGCACTGTCCAGCAGCCCTTGCCAGCCATGGTTGAGCAGGTAGTAGACCGGCTCCAGCGTCGTATGACTTCGCCGGAATTGGCCCCGCACACGTTTGTGCTTCCTAATGACCTCGTATTGCGACGCACAACATCTTGAGCTTGGCAGTTTTGCGATTCTGTTTATAATGACTACGTAACCATAACGGTGGAAAGCGTGATTCGGGTCGGCGACCCGGCATCACGCATTTTTTCGGGGACAAAATGACTACGTATTCATTGGGGGCGGTGCCCGAGCCAGCTCGGTCTACATCCGTGTTTCGCACTGCAGACGTCTGCGTCGTTGGAGGTGGCGCTGCTGGGGTGGCCGCCGCCATTGCCGCGTCGCGGACGGGTGCCAAGGTACTGCTTCTGGAGCGCGAAGGCTTTTTAGGTGGCACCCTGACGTCGGTGAGCTTGGGCAGCATCTGCGGCCTCTACGCGGTCACCGATACAGAGGTACAGCAGATTGTGGGCGGGTTCTGCAACGAAGTCATCGAGCGACTGCGGTCCCTTGACGGCCTCGGTGAAACGACTCGATGGCTCGAGACGGCTTCGTTGCCTTATGATCTGTTCGCCATGAAAGTCGCTCTCGATCAACTCGTCCAGGAAGCAAAGGTCGAGGTCTTGTTTCATGCAATGGTGGTTGGTGTCGCCATGAAAGAGCGCGAACTGGACGCCGTGCTGATCGAGACCAAGGAAGGGCGACTCGCCATCCGGGCAAAGTCGTTCGTGGACTGCTCTGGCGATGCCGACCTGGTGAACTTCGCTGGCGCGCCTTGCGAAATTTCGGAAGGCGATCTTCAGTTTCCTACCACCATGGTGCGGTTCGGCGGCGTAGACACCGACTCGCTGGCCCGCTTGAGCCGTCCGGCACTTCGCGAAAGGCTTGAGCGGGCTGTCGCCGACGGCTACGACCTTCCTCGCACCGCCGGCGGCGTATTTGCCGAACGGCCAGGGCTTGCGCATCTGAACATCACGAAAGTGGCGGTTGACGGTAAATCGCCCAACCCGTTCGACCTCAGTGTCATGTCACGGGCAGAGATTGCGGGGCGGGAACAAGTCTGCACATACCTGAAGGCATTCCGAAAGTACGTGCCGGGATTCGAGTCGGCCTTCGTCATGGATACGGGCGCGGTGATCGGCATCCGTGAAAGTCGGCGTACCGTCGGAAGCTACGTCCTTACTGACAAGGATGTTCTCGAAGGAGCGCGCTTCGACGATGCCATCGGGTGCTGTGCATGGCCAATGGAGGACCACGCTGCAGGTAGGGCGACCAAATGGATTTGGTTGCCGCCTGGCACGTACTTCCAGATTCCCCTGCGTTCGCTTCTGCTGGAAGGCTTCGACAACCTGATGGTGGCTGGCCGTTGTGCATCGGCCACTCATGGCGCGCAGGCCTCGATCAGAGTAACCGCGCAATGCTTCGCTATGGGCGAAGCGGCCGGGCTTACCGCTGCAACGGCAGCGGCACGCGGCATTAGCGTTCACCATGTTCCGGCGTCCGATATCCAGCAGGTACTGGAAAACAATGGTGCCTTCCTTGGAGCCTTGCAATGAATTCCCCGAAATACCGTAGCAATTTCGCCCCGGGTACGACCCGTTGGGCTCTGCGCAAGGCCCAATGGCAAGCCCTGGGACTGAGCGATGCCGACCTGGACAAGCCGAAGATTGCCGTGGTCAACACCTCGTCGGAGCTGTCGAGCTGCTTCAGTCACCTCGATGGCGTATCCGCCCACGTGAAGGCGGCGATCCGCGCAGCGGGGGGCGTACCCTTCGAGGTCCGCACCGCCGCCCCGAGCGACTTCATTACCAGCGCAGGCAAGCAGGGCCGCTACATCCTCCCGTCCCGCGACCTCATCGTGAACGACATCGAGGTGCAAGTCGAGGGCGCACAACTCGATGGCATGGTCTGCCTGGCTTCCTGCGACAAGACGACGCCCGGACAAATGATGGCCGCTGCGCGGCTAAACATTCCGACACTGGTGGTGATTTGCGGCTATCAGGCCAGTGGTCAGTACAAGGGCGAGCATGTGGACATCGAAGATGTCTTCGAGAAGGTCGGCATGCACGTGACTGGTCAACTCTCCTTCGAAGACCTGGACGGCATGTGCAAGCGCGCCGTGCGCAGCCCCGGTGTGTGCGCTGGTCTTGGGACTGCGAACTCCATGCACATCGTCTGCGAGGCATTGGGTCTGACGCTGCCAGGCGCCAGTCCGGTCCTGGCCAACTCTCCTGCGATGGTCGACCAGGCCCGGGCAGCCGGCGCACGCATTGTCGAGATGGTCAATGAAGGTCTGACGCCCCGCAGCATTCTGACGCCGGCGGCCTTCCGAAACGCCGTGCGCGTCGCATTGGCACTGTCGACGTCGATCAACGTGCTTCGTCACCTGCAAGGTGTTGCGGAGGAAGCCGGAACGGATGTGGATCTCTACGATCTCTTTGACCGGCTTGGCCGCGAGGTGCCGTTGCTTGCGACCGTCAAGCCCAACGGTCCGCACCGTACGGAGGAGCTTGAAGCGGCGGGTGGCACCCTTGCGACGATCAAACGTCTGGCGTCCATGATCGAGCAGGAGTGCTTGACGGTCTCCGGCAAGACGTGGAAGGCAATTCTCGACGAATACGAGGCGCCATCGCCGTCGATCCTGCGCACGTTGGACAACCCCATCTCTACGAAGCCGTCGCTGGTCATCCTGAAAGGATCGCTTGCACCGGAGGGTAGCATTCTCAAGCTCGGCAATGCCGGCGAGAAGGCGGAAAGCTTCCGTGGCAAAGCGATGGTGTTTCACTCTCAGGAGGAAGCTATCGCGGCGTTGGCGGATGGACGTATCACGGAGGGGACCGTAGCGTGCCTGCGTGGTATGGGGCCGATTGGCGGTCCAGGCGTGGCCTTGGCGTCGTCATTCGTTGCTGCCGTCGAAGGCGCGGGCTTCAACGGCAAGGTCGCCGTCGTGACGGATGGCCAGCTATCTGGCTTGAACCGCGGTGTCGCGGTCGGTCAGGTGTGCCCTGAAGCCGCAGCCGGTGGCCCCTTGGCTCTTGTCAAGGATGGCGACGAAATCGAGATCGACATCCCCGGACGGCAGATCAACTTGCTTGTTGACGAGAAGGAGATGGCTTCGCGTCGGGTCGACGCAGCACCAATCCAGGGTGCTACGGAGCAAGGCTGGCTGAACATCTACAGCAAGACGGTGAAGCCGCTCGCCAGGGGCGCGGTACTGATTCCCATCCATCCTCGATAAACTAGAATTGAAGGAGACATATCATGAATGCACTCATCAAAACTGCGTGGCGTGCGGCCATCGCTGCTTCGGCCTTGGCGTCAGGCATCGCCATGGCAGCCTACCCGGATAAGCCTGTGCGCATTGTTGTGCCATACCCGCCGGGTGGCGCATCCGATACGACCGCGCGTGTGCTGAGCGAAAAGCTGAAGGAAGTCACCGGTGGCACGTTTGTGGTCGAGAACCGGCCCGGCGCAAACGGAAACATCGCGGCTGAGATGGTGGCCAAGTCGCCGGCAGATGGCTATACGCTTCTGATGGCGAACGTCGGCCCGAATGCCATCAGCCAGTCGATCTACCCGCACCTCGGCTACGACGTCAACAAGAGCTTCGCCCCAATCGGGCAAACCACCACGGTGCCGATCGTCCTGGTGGCCGGACCGAAGGTCAAAGCGGCGGATATCAAGGGGCTGGTGGCAGAAGTCAAGGCCAATCCGGGGAAGTACACATTTGCCTCGGCCGGCAATGGCTCCTCCAATCACCTGGTTGGCGAGATGTTCAACTCTGGGCTGAAGCTGGACATGATGCACGTGCCCTATAAGGGCGATGGCCCAGCCATGACCGATGTGATGGCCGGGCAGGTGTCCATGATGTTCACTACGGCCGTCGCTGCGCGTCCGTTCGTGACCGGAGGCAAGCTCAAGCTCATCGCAGTGGCAAGTAAGAAGCAAGTGCCGGCGTTCCCCAATGCACCAACCATCGATGAATCCGTGCTTAAGGGATTCGACGCCTCTTCCTGGGGCGGTCTTGTTGCACCCGCCGGAACTTCGCCAGAAATCATCAAGCAACTGAGTGCTGCACTGATGAAGGTGCTTGCCATGCCGGAAGTGAAGAGCCAGTTGGCGACGCTTGGTGCCGAAGTGGTGGCAACTAAGCCTGATGAGTTTGCACGCTATATCAAGAGCGAAGCCGACAAGTGGGGCGCTGTCGCGAAGTCGGCAAACGTGGTCGCTGAATAAGCCAGCCCGGATTGTGATCGGCCCTTGAGACCTCGTCTGGTCTCAAGGGCCGATCGCGTTTGTCCGGTCGCACTGTACGGGAATTCGGCAAGCAGAGCGGAAAGAGGAAACGGCAAGCAAAAGGCCCTGCAAACATAACCTGCAGGGCCTTTTTCTGGTTCACGACTGATTCCTGGCCGGTCAAGGGATCTCTGACGCCGCTTCGGGCAGGCTTGCGCAGAAAGTGATCTGGTCCGACAGCTTGCACGGCACTGCAACGGTTCGCTGCCAACGTCCGCCGACAGATCGGGGATAAACAAAAAGCCCGCCGGACGTACGGCGGGATATTGAAGAATGCTCGCGGATCAGAGCGTGTCCGCTACCGTGCGGACACTTTCTCGACGCAGCAGTTACTCCAATCGGACGTTCGCATCGCGGACCACGCTTCCCCATTTCTGGATCTCGGCTTCCACGAGTGTGGCGAATTTGGTCGGGGAGCTACCCACAACCTCCACACCCTGTTCGCGGAATCGCTTCATGATTTCCGGATCGGCCAATGCCTTCGCGATTTCCTGGTTGAGTTTCTGGACGACCTCCTTTGGCGTGCCAGCGGGTGCCTGAATGCCGAACCAGACGTTTACCTCGTAGCCCGGCACCCCCGATTCAGCGACGGTCGGCACGTTTGGCAGCAGCGTGGATTGCTGCAGACCGGTGACGGCCACAGGCTTGAACTTGCCGGCTCGGATCTGGTTCATCACATTGGGCAAGTTGTCGAACAACACATCGATTTCACCGCCGAGCAGGGCGAGAACAGCCGGGCCACTGCCCTTATACGGGACGTGCGTCAGCTTGGTGCCGGTCATCTTCTCGAAGAGTTCCATCGACAGATGATTGGAGGAGCCGGATCCAGTGGAGCCGTAGTTCAGCTTGCCGGGATTCTTCTTGGCAAAATCGACGATGTCCTTGACGGTCGCAAGTCCAAGGTCGTTTCGCGCCACCAGCACGTTCTGGGTGCTGGCAGCCCAGATGACCGGAGAAAAATCCTTGGTCGCGTTGTAGGGAAGCTTCGTGCCGTACAACGCGGGAAGTGCGGCGAACGGCAGGGGCGTAATCAGCAACGTGTAGCCATCGGGCGCGGCTTTCGCAACCATCGAATTGCCGATCAATGTGTTGCCACCTGGCCGATTGTCAACGACCACCGGCTGCTTCCAGAGCTTGGTCAGCTTCTCGCCCACGGTGCGCGCGAGCGTGTCGTTGAAGCCGCCGGGGGTATATGGCACGACGATGCGAATGGGCTTGTCCGGGTACGCATCGCTCGCAGCGCCCATGGCGCCACCGAAGGCGGTGGCGCCGGCGGCGCCCGCCAGAGATGACAAAATCCATTTGCACGCGGTTCTTCTGCTAGGCATCTTTGTCTCCTTCACCATCTTTGTATGTGGTGGATCGGTGTCTGCTGAGCGTACTTGCTCAGAACTTGACGACGTAACCGGGGCCGTCGATCAACGGGTACTGCTTGAAGATTTCCTCGTCGACTTCGACGCCCAGGCCCGGTGCTTCCGGCGGGACCACGCAACCATCACTGCCGATTTCGAAGGTCTTGCCGAACATGTCCCGGAAGGGATTGAAATGCGAAACGCAGGCTTCGAAGTAGCCGGCGTTCTCGGTTGCAGCGAGGAAATGCAGCGTCGCGGCATGATTGAGGCCCGTAGCGGAGCTGTGGGCGTGGATGGGGATGCGGAAGGCCGAGGCCATGGCGGCGATGCGCATGCCTTCCGTAATGCCGCCCGTCTTGGACAGGTCGGGCTGCCAGACCTGGACTGCCCCGGCTTCCAGCAGTTGCGCAAACTCGAATCGCATGAAGTGATTCTCGCCAGCCGCGATCGGGACGACAGGGGAAATCCGGGCAGCCTCGCGATACGAAGCGAAATCATTGCAGGCGAATGGCTCTTCGAGCCAGCCCGCTTGAATTTCCGCCAGCACAGGCATAACACGGCGCACGTCGGCGATCGTGTAGGCCGTATTCGCATCGGTCAGGATGTCGATGTCATCGCCGAGCACGCGGCGCACATGGCGTACCCGCTCGATATCCGCCTTGACCGAGTCGCCGATTCGCAGTTTGACGGCCTTGTAGCCCTGTTCGATATAGGACTGGGCCTCTTCGGCCAGCGACGCCGCAGGCTGGTATCCGAGCGCGATGCCGCCGGCATAGGCCGGAATGCGTCGACGCGAGCCGCCCAGCAGCTTGTAGAGCGGCATGTTCGCCGCCTTGCCGCGGATATCCCAGAGTGCCATGTCGATGCCAGAATGCGCCAGCGCGGCGCCGGCGCCAAGACCGTGGCTGGAAAACTGCATGCGATGCACGCGCTGCCAGGTGCCGACCACGTCCGTGGCGTCCATGCCAACCAGCAGCGGCGACAGCGTGTTGTGAATAAGGCTGGTGATGGCGCCAGGACTGCGCCCGGGATGCGACTCGCCATAGCCCACGATGCCTTCGGACGTTTCAACGCGGATGATGATCGCGTCACGCTTGAGCGTACTACCCACGCCCATGGTGACCGTTTTGCCTTCGGGCAGACGATAGGACAGGGGAATTGCGGTAATGCGGGTGATCTTCATTGGATTGTCTCCTGATTGACGGCGTTGAATTCGGGGTTGACGATGTTGCGTGGTCGTTCGCCTCGCAGCAGGGCGAGCATCGTGTCGGCGGCGGCCAGCCCCATGGCCATCGAGGCGTCTTGGGTGAGGCCAGCGATATGCGGTGTCAAAAGGACGTTCTGCAGATCTCGAAGCGGGCTGTCGTCCGGGAGCGGATGTTGTTCATATACATCGAGTACGGCCCCGCCTATGGTGCCGCTGCGCAAAGCGTCGATCAGATCCGCCTGCTGGATGATTGGCCCCCGTGCCACATTGACGAGCACGGTAGTCGGACGCGCATGCGCCAAAAGCGTCTTGTTCACCATGCCTCTTGTTGCTGCGGTAAGAGGGCACGCAAGTACGATGTAATCGCTGTGGGCGAACAAAGCGGAGAGTTCCGCCGGGGCGACGTGCGGCGGGAGCCTGGATGGTTTCGACGTATGCGCAAGCAGCTTCATGCCGAAGCCCGCGCCTGCGATCTCCGCGACCCGGCGCCCGATGGCACCGAAGCCAATGATTCCCAGGGTGGAGCCGCGAAGTTCCCTGGATTGCTCTGCCGCGAGCATGCGGCGGTTCCAGTCGCCGTCACGCACGGCATTGTCGAAGGTTGCCAGCCGTCTGGTCATTGCGAGCATGGCAGACACCGCAAATTCGGCAACGGCGTTCGAGTTCGTGTCCGGCGTATTGGCCACTGGGATGCCGTGAGCCGTTGCGCGGTCTACCGGAATGAAATCCACGCCAACACCATGACGAACGACGGCGCGAAGACGATGCTCGCGCTCGAACAGATCGCCAGGGAGCTGTCGCCGTACGATCAGACCGTCAACCTGCGCAATGCGATCTCGAAGGGCTTTATCACTAGCCGCGCCGATCAGTCCTGGCGGCAATAACTCGACGTCAGCGTTAGCCGCCAGTCGAGCATGCGCCTCCGGGACGATGGCATCAGTCAGCAGCACAAGCGGGCGACTCGCTACCCTGGAGGCTTGTGTCATGCGAGAACCGCCCTGGCGATTTCGGCGCCCATTTCCTGTGTACTGGCCCTTCCACCCAGGTCAGGCGTTAGTACGCGATCGGGATGCGTAAGGACAGCTTCGATGGCCTTCATGATCGCGGCCGCTGCCTCAGGCTGTCCGAGGTGTTCCAGCATCATGGCCCCAGACCAGATCTGACCGATGGGATTCGCAATGCCTTGTCCGGCGATGTCCGGGGCTGAGCCATGCACCGGTTCAAACATCGACGGGTATTTCCGCTCCGGGTTGATGTTTGCGCTCGGCGCCACTGCAATCGTTCCCGTGATACCGGGGCCGAGATCGGAGAGGATGTCGCCGAACAGGTTCGATCCAACCACGACGTCGAAGCGCTCCGGGGACATCGCAAACCGCGCTGCCAGGATATCGATGTGGTACTGGTCGGTGCGGATGTCGGGATAGTCGGCACCCACTGCGGCAAACCGCTCGTCCCAGAATGGCATGGAATGGAAGATGCCATTGGACTTGGTCGCCGATGTCACGTGATTCCGTCCTAGCTTCTTAGCGAGATCAAACGCATAGCGCATGATTCGATCGGTTCCGCGACGAGTGAAGATGGCCTCCTGCGTGACAAACTCATGTTCCGTGCCGGCGAACATGCGTCCGCCAACTTGCGAGTATTCGCCTTCGGTGTTCTCGCGCACGATCCAGAAGTCGATGTCGCCGGGCTCCTTGTTGGCGAGCGGGCAGGGAACACCGGGCAGAAGCCTGACCGGTCGCAGGTTCACGTACTGGTCGAATTCGCGGCGGATCGGGATGAGGAGGTTCCACAGTGATACGTGGTCCGGCACGCCGGGGAAGCCGACTGCGCCGAGAAAGATGGCGTCAGAGTCGCGTAGCCGCTCGATTCCATCGGACGGCATCATGCTTCCTTGGGCGTGGTAGCGGGCGCAGCTCCAGTCATAGGTCGTGAAGGCGAGCTTGAAGCCGAACTTAGCGCTGGCGGCTTCCAGGACCCGGATGCCTTCGGGGACCACTTCGTTGCCAATGCCATCGCCTGGAATGACGGCAATCTTGTATTGCTGGTTTGTGATCATGGTGTCGGTTTCCGGGGACGATCAGCGAACGGATGCCGGCTCGGCCAGCAGTGCGACAAGCTCCGGCACGGTGCCATGGGACCGTTGGTCATAGGCGCCGGCATAGGTTTCGCGGATCGCTGAGGCAGTCGCGTGACTGGCGCCCACTTCGCTCGCCATGGTGTCGTAGTAGGTCATGTCCTTCAGCGCGTTGGAGATGGTGAAGCGGAACCCGGAGCTGTCGCCCCGCTCAATGAAGGGACGCAGGCGTTCCAGGATGACACCGGCACCGCCGCCCTTGGCCAGCACATCCACAAGGACCTCGGGACTGACATCAGCGCGTGCTGCACAGGCGGCAGCCTCCGCCAGGACTGCGGAGAAACCCAGAGACACGAAGTTGTGCAACAGCTTGAGCCGGTGTCCGGAACCGACAGGCCCGGCGAAGGTGATGTTTTCGGCGAAGCTCTGCAGCAGTGGCAGGCATTCTTGGCAGAGCGACTCGTCGCCGCCGACGATCAGGTT
The DNA here is from genome assembly GCF_015549295.1 of Cupriavidus sp. IK-TO18. Lineage (NCBI taxonomy): Bacteria > Pseudomonadati > Pseudomonadota > Betaproteobacteria > Burkholderiales > Burkholderiaceae > Cupriavidus > Cupriavidus sp. IK-TO18. Next base: position 23,818 of record NZ_JADGMP010000016.1, on the reverse strand, counting down.
CAGGCGCCCCTCGGCCGCTTCTTTGGGCGTACGCGTCATTGGCGCGTCCATGAACCTGCCACCGGCTTTTTGCACGGCGGCGGCGATGCGCTCGGTCGAAGAGGGGATCGCCGTCGAGCAATCGATGACCACGGTACCGGGCCGCAGGGCGCTGAGGAGGCCTTGGGCGCTGAAAAGCACATCCTCGACCTCGGGGGATCCGGTAACGCAGAGAATGACGATGTCGACCTGGCCGGCGAGCTCCGAGATAGCCGGTACGGTTTTCGCCCCCGCCTTCAGCAGTGCGTCGAGTGGCTGATTACCTGGATGTTCGAGGACCACCAAGGGATAACCATGCTTTGCCACATTCGTCGCGATGCCATGGCCCATCATGCCAATGCCAATCATGCCCACTGTTTTCTTCATGATTCTGTCTCCTGTTGTTGTCTCGTGGCTCAGCGCAATGCCAGGCCGCCAGCGCAGATGTACTTGACCTCGATGTAGTCCTCGATGCCGTACTTGGATCCCTCCCGGCCGACACCCGACTCCTTCACACCGCCGAACGGTGCGACCTCGGTGGAGATCAGGCCCTCGTTCAGGCCCACGATGCCGCATTCGAGCGCTTCTGCCACGCGCCAGGAGCGGGCGTAGTTAGTGGTATAGAAATAGGCAGCCAATCCGAAGGGCGTGTCATTTGCCATTGCGACGGCTTCTTCCTCGGTCTTGAAGCGGATGAGGGGGGCCACCGGGCCGAAAGTCTCCTCATTCATGAGCTTCGCCTTCGGCGACACGTCCGTGAGGATCGTCGGCTTGAAGAAGCGGCCGCCGAGGGCGTGGGCCTTGCCGCCGGTGAATACCTGAGCACCCAGAGAGACGGCGTCGTCGATGTGTTCGCGAACCTTCTCAATCGCCGCGTCGTCAATCAGCGGTCCGAGATCCACGCCCGGTGCCATGCCATCGCCGACGACTTGAGCTTCCACTGCAATCCTGAGCTTCTCTGCGAACGCGTCGTAGACGCCGTCCTGGACGAAGATGCGGTTCGCGCAGACGCAGGTCTGACCGGCATTACGAAACTTCGAGGCCATGACGCCGGCGACGGCAGCGTCGAGGTCGGCGTCGTCGAAGATGAGGAATGGCGCGTTGCCGCCCAGTTCCATAGAAACCTTCTTCACCGTACCGGCGCATTGCTCGAGGAGAGTCTTGCCGACATCGGTGGAGCCCGTGAATGACAGCTTGCGCACGACGGGGCTCGATGTGAGCTCACCCCCCACAACGGAGGCGGAACCGGTGACCACATTCAGTACCCCATCAGGGATTCCTGCTTCCTTGGCCAGAGCGGCGAGTGCCAGCGCAGAGAAGGGCGTGGCAGAGGCAGGCTTGATCACGATCGTGCAGCCTGCAGCCAAGGCGGCGCCAGCCTTGCGCGTGATCATCGCATTCGGGAAATTCCACGGGGTGATGGCGGCGACGACGCCGATGGGCTGCTTGATGACGATGATGCGCCGGTCCGATGACGGCGCAGGAATCACATCGCCATAGATTCGACGTGCTTCTTCCGAGAACCATTCAATAAAGCCAGACCCGTAGGCAATCTCACCCCGGGACTCTTTCAGCGGTTTGCCTTGCTCAAGCGTGAGGATCGTTGCCAGGTCCTCCTGGTTGGCCATGCAGAGATCGAACCATCGACGCAGCAGGCGGCTGCGTTCGCGCGAGCTGGTTGCGCGCCATGCCGGAAGGGCTCGGTCCGCGGCCGCGATGGCTGCCTGGACGTCGGCGGCCGTCATGCGGGGCACAGTACCGAGCTGTTGCCCTGTTGCAGGATTTGTGACGGGCACCACTTCGCCGTCAGCAGCGTCTACCCATTGGCCATTCACGTGGCACTGCTGGCGAAAGATAGAAGGATTCTGGATCTGCATGAAAAGGAACTCCGGTCGCTTTGACTTGAAGGGGGGAATCAGGAAAGCAGGTTGGCGGGTCGTTCGCCGCGGCGCAGTGCCGCGATCCCGTCGATCAGAAGCCATCCCATGGCGTTGCGCGTTTCCTCTGTCGCGCTGCCGATATGCGGACTGAGAAAGACGTTGTCGAGAGCGCGATAGCGCGGATCGACGTTCGGCTCGTTGGCGAAAACATCAAGACCAGCTGAAAAGACGTGGCCGTCGTTCAGCGCTTCGATCAGCGCATCGTCATCGACGATGTCGCCGCGGGAAATATTGACGACGACAGCGCCAGGGGGCAGTGCTCGGATGTGCGCTTGATCGAGCGTTCCTTTGAGCTGTGGTGAACCCGGTGCCGCGACCAGCAGCATCTCGCTGTGTCGGCAGAGGCTTTCGAGAGTCGTGTGGTAGATGGCGCCCTCGGCGACCTCTGGCCCGAGTCGGGAGCGGTTGTGGTAGTGGATTTGCACGCCGAATGCGCGGGCACGCGTCGCGATGGCTCGGCCGATGCGCCCCATGCCGAATATGCCGAGCCGCTTGCCGACCAGGCCTTTGCCCAGCAGTTGAGTGGGCGCCCAACCTGGCCATTGGCCGCTGCGGACCATGCGATCTGCTTCATAACCGCGCCGTGCGGCATTGAGCAGGAGCATTAGCGCGACTTCGGCACAAGCATCGCTCAGGACGTCAGGCGTATGCAGAACCTCGATGCCGAGCTCGCGAGCCGTGGCCAAGTCGATGTGGTCGTAGCCTACCGAGAGAGTGGCCACCGTCTTGAGGGTGGGCGACAGTGCGCGCAACACATTGCCGTCAATGCGCTCTGTCGCGGTCACCAGCAGAACGCTCACGCCCTTGGCGCGCTCGATGATTGTGGCGGAATCCGTCAGTTCGTCGCTTTCATTCAGCTTTACGACGAAGCGCTCTTTCAGCGCGGCTTCGATCTCCGCAGGCATGCGCCTGCATACGTAAGCATTTTCAAGCGACTGATTGTGATCCTGGGCCGGCATTGATGCAGTCTCCTCGTTGGGTTCGCGACAGCGTCGCACGAAGTCGTTGTGTTCTTGTGATTTGTATTACAAATTCATATGATGAAGATGTCAAGCAAATGTGTTCGGGATGCTATGATGTGAACTAGGCTGCCACAGCGCTGACGCGCGGCGAAGCAACGACAAGTGGAGCATTACCTTGCAGAGCACAACAGAAAATCTGACGGAAGCAGACCAGCAGCCAGCGGGGAAAGGCGGTTTTGAGCCCACATTGGCCGACCGCGTCACCGAACATCTCGCTGGGCAGATCCGACGCGGTCTGTACCCCGTCAATGCTCGTCTGCCGACGGAAAAGTTCATGACCGAGCAGTACGGCGTGAGCCGCACCGTGATTCGTGAAGCCATTTCCCGCCTTAAGTCCGAGGGCCTCGTGGAAAGCCGGCAGGGGAGCGGTACGGTTGTGCTCAATCCGGCGACCGCAGAGGTATTCCGCCTTGGGCGTGGCGGTTCCGACCCGGCCTTGGGGGTCGTGCGAATCCTGGAACTGCGTCGTGGGATTGAGGCGGAAATGGCCGCATTGGCTGCGGAGCGCCGTAGCGAAAGGCAAATGGACGACATCCGGAACGCATTGCGCGAGATCGACTCTGCAGTGCGGGCGGGCGGCGACGGCGTTGAAGAAGACCTGGCATTCCATCTTGCGGTGTCCCGTGCCACTGGCAATCCTCACTACACCGAGCTACTCGGCATGTTGACGCGGGCATTGAGAGACGCCATTCGCCTCACGCGTGGCAATGAAGCCAGACGAAGTGATCTGGCTGCGCATGTCCGCACCGAGCATGCGGAGATCTGCGCTGCGATCGAAACCCAGGATCCGCAACGCGCCCGCCAGGCGGCCTTCCTGCACATGCGCAATACGGAGGAGCGGATTCTCGCTGCCGAACGGGACTTCTGGACTGGTGATAGCCGGACTGCCGCGCAGAGACTGGCCGGAGCCAACCTTTCGACAGTGATACGGCGTGCTGCGGAAGGGAATAGGTGAAGCCGAATAGAAGCGGCTTTCGCTTCACGAACCGATTCCACTTGGGGAGAGCCGAAAGCCCTCGGGCAGAACTTTTCGGCTGATTGCCTATAATTTTCCCCCTGCTAACCAGCACCCGACTCTCGCTGGCTGGTGCCTCGCACAACAACTGACGTTTTCCTTCCATCTTCGCTGACCATAAAAATGATTACGTAGCCATTTATGTACTGCATTGATGCGAGTATGACAATATATTGAATCAATAAGTCATGTTGTGCTGCTTATGCGAGAAGGTCCGCGGGATGACCCGAGGCACGCTCGTGAGAGATGGTGTTTCTGTGAACCTGCACGGTCCAGTGCGCCTCCTGGTCGCAGCCCGAGCGCGCCAATTTGAGCGCGTCGCGCCGGTCGGCCTTGACCCGCTCGCCAGGCTTTCGTGGAATCAGTGATGGCGCGCACACCATGCAGTTGAATCCCCTCTGGACCAGTTAGCGGTAGAGGCCATAGCCGCAAGGGCCTGCTTCATAGACGATGCGTACGTGCTGCGCCTTGGACTGCCTGCGCTGGCACAGGCGATCGACGTCCGTCTTCCAGGTACCGATCTTGCCGACCAATTCCACCTCTCCCATGCCGATGGCATAAGCTGCAGTGATCGATCCCTTGTGTACGTCGAGACCGACGTACGCCGTGCTATCGTTTCCCATGCTGGCCTCCGTGCTGGAAATCGCCGGGTGTGGACTAAGGCCACACCATGCGGCTCTGGCAGCCAGGCTAACCCGCGTTTGATTCCCCACGGCGGGCCAGCCACCGACTTGGAGGCATACTGCCTAAACCGCTTCGCGGTGGTTCGAATCTCTGCCCAGCATCACGAATTAATAGTCGGTCTCCTACGCTCGGACGGCAAGCACGAAGCCAAATTGGAGGAACAAATGGCAGCAAAGCCTCGCACCTCGCAGAAGCTCCTGGCAGAGATGCGCGAGCAATGGCGCCTCTTGTCCCTGTACGAACGCTTCGAACAAGTCGTCGCCGTAGCGCTGAGCCTGATCGTCGCCGTAGTGATCGCGATAGCTCTCGTCCAATTGACCCTTGGTGTGCTGCCACATGTGCTCAGCGGCACGGTGAGCCCGCTCGATCATGAAGTGTTCCAAAATCTCTTCGGCATGGTGATGACGCTGCTCATCGCACTGGAGTTCAAGCACTCCATCATTCGGGTTGCGCTGCGCCGGGAGAGCATCGTTCAGGTCAAGACAGTCATTCTCATTTCGCTGATTGCACTGAGTCGAAAGTTCGTCATTCTAGATACGAAGGCAACCGACGCTGCCACAATCGCTGCGCTTTCAGGGGCGACACTCGTTCTCGGAGTGGTGTATTGGCTACTACGCGAGCGCGATGATCGAGTCGCTGGCCTCGATCGAGGAGAGCTTGGCAGCGAATGAGCGGGCGTAGGCGAACGACTCAAATTCGGGCCAGACCGGACGCCGAAGCGGCATATCTCGGCAGGCAACGCTAAATGCCGAGGCTGCCTGCCAGGCGTTCGGCCATCTGCATTTGGCGAAATGCTTCCACAACGTATTCGATGAATACGCGCGTCTTGGTTGGTATCAGTGTGCGCGTAGGGTAGTACAACGAAATGGCGCCTGCATCGGCATACCAGCGTGGCAGTAAGCGCACCAGTTCGCCACGTTCAATCCAAGGCAACACATCCGGTACAGCCAGCAGTGTCACACCGAGCCCCAGTAGCGCGGCTTCACGCATGGCGGCCGGGTCGCTCACCACAATGCGTTCGGGCATGGTCGCGGCAACCTCGTTGCCGGCGGCATCGCGCATGGTCCATTGGCGCGTGCGTCCTGTGCGTCCGGAGCGCATGACGATGCCATCCATGACGTTCAGCATGGATGGATCGGCAGGCAGCGTGCGTTCCCGCAGATACGCAGGCGACGCCACCGCGACGACATGCGCCGGTGCCAGTGCGCGCGACACGAGACCCGGCGTCAGCTCGAAGCCCCCGCCTATAGCCGCGTCGAACCCTTCGGCAATCAAATCGATCGCGCGATTCTCGAAATGCCATTCCGGGCGGATCGCCGGATAACGCTTCAGGAAATCGGGAAGCAATGGCAGCACGTAAGCCATGCCGAACGATGGGGCCAGGCTGACTTTCAGCACGCCAGCCGGTTCGCCGTGTTGGTTCGACATGGCGGCGATGGCGGCTTGGAGAGCGTCCAGGTTGCCGCCGATGGATGCAAGGAAGCGTTCGCCAGCCTCGGTAAGCGTCAGCTTGCGTGTCGAGCGCTGAAACAGTCGCACGCCCAGATTGCGCTCGAGCATGGCCACGTTGCGGCTGACGGCCGCGGGCGTCAGGGCCAGTCGGCGACCCGCCGCCGAAAAGCTACCGGTTTCGGCGCTGCGCACAAAGGATTCGAGGTTGGCGAGGGTTTCCATCCGACTCAGCTTACACGATTGCTTGAAGATGATTCCAGTCATTCGTAGCTAATGATCGTGGAATCGCACGCCCATACTTCGTTCACACCTCGTGATTCACCCCAACTGGAGAATAAAATGCCTCAACAGACGCTTTCCCTGGCCGGCAAGATCGCCCTTGTTACCGGCGGTTCGCGCTCCATCGGCGCCGCGATTGCCCGCCGCCTGGCCGCCGACGGGGCGGCCGTGGCGCTGACCTACAGTGCCTCACCGGATAAGGCCGCCACGGTGGTACGCGAGATCGAAGCGGCCGGCGGCCGGGCCATCGCGCTCGCCGCGGACGCCGGCGATCCCGCCGCGGCGCGCCTAGCCGTGGCCGCGACGGTCGACGCATTCGGTGGTCTCGACATCCTCGTCAACAATGCTGGCCTGGGCCTGGGCGGCGCAATCGAGGACATCCCGTTCGACACCTACGAGCGCATGATTGCAGTGAACGTGACCGGCGTATTTGTGGCCACACAGGAAGCGGTGCGGCATATGAAGGCGGGCGGGCGCGTAATCCACATCGGTTCGTCGATGGTGCGCTACGCAGCGTTTCCCACGGCATCGCTCTACACGCTGACCAAGGGTGCAATTGCAGGCTTCAATCGCAGTCTGGTGCGTGATCTGGGGCCGAAACGCATCACGGTCAACACCGTCCACCCTGGCCCGACCGACACCGATATGAACCCAGCCGGCGGCCCGGTTAGCGAGATCGTAGGGCCCGGCATTGCCTTGGGCCGATACGGGCAGCCACATGAGATTGCCGGCGTGGTGGCATTCCTCGCCGGCCCGGACGCAGCCTTCGTGACCGGTGCCGAGATCGTTGCCGATGGCGGCTTCACCGCTTGAACAAGGAGTTCGTCATGCAAGCAAGCTACGGAAAGACCATTGGCATCATCGGCGCGGGCGCGATAGGCATGGCGTTCGCCACGGCGCTGGCACGGCACGGCATCCAGGCGGTGGTGGCCAACAGCCGTGGGCCTGAAACGCTTCGGGATGCCGTGAAAGCAATCGGGCCTTCGATTCGCCCGGGCACGCGCGAGGAAGCCGCAGCGCAGGACATCGTGCTGGTGGCTGTGAACTGGTCGAAGCTGCCACTGGCACTGAGCGGGCTGCCCGAATTTGGCGGGCGGACTGTCGTCGACGCAAACAATCCAATTGAGGCCCCGCTGTTTCGCCCCGCGGACCTGCATGGCCGCTCTTCGAGCGCAGTGTTTGCAGACCTCGTGCCCGGCGCGCGTGTTGTCAAGGCGTTCAATCACCTGCAACCCGCGCTGGTGTCTGGCGATCCGCAAGCAGGAGGTGGCCGCCGCGTGTTGTTTTTATCCGGTGACGATGCGAACGCCAAAGCCGAGGTGGCCACGTTGATCGATCGTCTTGGGTTTTTCGGCATCGATCTCGGTTCGCTCGATGTGGGCGGAAGGCAGCAGCAATTTCCTGGAGGACCACTGGCGGCGCTTAACTTGGTGACAATGCGCTCGACTTGAAAAGATGGGATTGGAAGCAACCGAAAGAGGAACTCGCTAACGACGGCCCGGCATGCTCCATATAGTGCACGTGTCCGCTGTGGCAGAGCTTCGGCCATTCAGTCTGAGCCCGGCCTTCGCTTTCTGGCCGGCTACCGCCATTTTGATTCCGCCAGCTTGACCCGTAGCGGCTCGCCGCAGCGCGCAGAACAGAACGGGCAATCGTGACGCTCGCAAAGCTGCTGCCCCCGCTTCGTTGACACAACAGCCTTCTTTTCCTAAATTTTTTTGCAGGGCGACGAGTCGCCCGGTGTGCGTTGATTGGTCCGATACTGGCTCACCCAGCTCGGACGTTCTGCACCTGTGCTTTAGTGACCATTCGTGATGCCTTTGCAATCTGGGAGCGCACCATGTCAAAGGTTGCATATAGCCCTGTTGACGCGCGACGCTTGCGGCAAGACCGGGCAATCGAAGAATCTCGCAAGCGCGTCCGCATACAGATCACCCATATCCGGCATATTCAGGCAGAGGGTGACAGCCCGGACACCGCATATCGTGTTCTGAGGTATCTACGTCACTCAGTAAGGCAACTCAGGGAAAATCGCGACCTGTTTGTACGCGCTTTTGGGGCTGACGGGCACGATCGTATTCCGGTTGCACAGGAGTCGTCAGTACTGCCCAACGGCGCCGCTGAGCGGTTCGTTCAGGCCGAAGATGATGGCGAGCCAGCGCCAGATGCGGCCGCCACAAGTGGCGGGCCGAGGGAGGGTGCTGTATGCAACCCCCAAAATAATTGCTCCACGTACTCTTGAAATCTGACTAACTGCTTTTATTTCCGGCTCAAGCAGTCGCGACGTCGCGCTGCGTTTCTGTTTGTTTGCTGCCACCAAGGCAGGCGAACGGGAGCGCGCAAGCCCCTTCGCCTCCTTGCTGTTTGAAGGAGATAAGATCATGAGTCAAGTTTTTGGAGCCGATCTCTTCAGTGAACTCGACCGCCTGCAAAGGCAGATGGCGGACGTGTTTGGCGGCTTCCCCTCCAGTATCCGCTCCGGGCGCTCCGGCGCCTTCCCGCCGGTGAATATCGGGTCGACGGACGACACCATCGAGATCGTTGCGTTCGCGCCCGGGCTGAAACGGGAAAACCTGGAGGTCTCTATCGACAAGGGGCTACTGACGATCAGTGGAGAGCGCGGTCCTTCCTATGCGGACGACTCGCCAGATAGCAAGCGCTATGCGCGTGAGCGCTTCGTCGGCTCGTTCAGGCGCGTCATCGAGCTGCCGCAAAGCGCCGATCCTGACAAGGTTCAGGCTCGCTACGCGAATGGTTGCCTGTCGATCAGCGTGGGCAAGCGGGAAGCCTCCAAGGCACGCGCGATTGCCGTCCAGTGAACCGGGAGATTGCCATGTCAGAGATGAATCAAGTCGTTGCACAGCCTCAAGGTGCTGTCGCACCAGCCCAGGATGAAAAGGCGATGCCTACCGTGACGTTGCTCCCGCCGGTCGATATCGTCGAGGATGCGGGGGGCGTTACGTTGTGGGCGGACCTGCCTGGTGTGACCCGCGACCAGCTGGAAGTCAGCGTCCATGACGGGAACCTTCGCATCGAGGCGCAGGCTAACGTATCGATGCCCTCGGGCCTGCGGGTACAACACGCTGAAATCCGGCAGCCGCGTTTCGCGAGGACGTTCTCGCTGAGTCCCGACCTCGATTCGACGAAGATCGAGGCGAACCTGCAGGACGGCGTACTGAGGTTGACGATTCCACGTCGTGAAGCCGCGCGTCCGCGACGCATCGACGTCAGTGTTTCCTGAGTCCGGGCTGGGATAAGCCAGGATGAACGCGCCATGCCGCGCCGCAGGCGCCGGCATGGCGCATTCTCCGGTTTGCAGATAGGCATTGCAAAAGGATATAAGACATGGAGTTTGATTCCGACTGGATGACATTGGGCAAGCACCGCGTTCGCATCCGGTGCGTGCGCGGCTTCCCTACGGAGAAGACGCGAAGTGTGGCGGAGTTGGCCAGGATTGCCATCGAAAACAATCTCAGTGCAGCGGCGCGCCTGGTCGAGGTAACCGCGGACAGTGAAAAGACGTACACAATAAGCGTCGGCACAACCTTTCCGAAAGATAGGGATGTCGCGCCTCACCTCGACGTGGCGTTGGCGACCATGTTCGGGCTCAAATCCGATCAGGTGAATTTCGACGTCGTGGTAGTCAGTCAGGCCGAGGTCGATCTGCACTTCGGCGTCTACGAACGAATGCTGGCCGAGAAGCTTGGAATCGTGCCGAGTATTCAGTAAGCGAGAAAAGCGGGATGCCTTCATCGCAGCATACAGGCACAGAAACCGTTGGTGTCTGGTTTGTTGCGGCCTTGGTCATCGGCGCTTCAAGCGCCTACTTTCCGCTGCCCCTGCCGCCGATGCCAACCTTACCGCGCCCGATCTTGCGATGCGGTACACCGGGGCGCAGCCGCTTTCTGGTGCTAGCAGTCAACGTGACGTGCTCCGCAGGGTAGCGGGTTGTCCTATGCAGCGCGGCCTGGTAGGCAGGATGGTCCGGACTAATGTACTTGATCGCTGACATGATTGGCACCTCCTCAGAGGATTCTAGTCCGAAAAGGCAGGGCGACATGCCGCCTTTCTGACAACGCAATGCGCGTGTTCTGTGAAGGCACCACGCCCCATCCAACAGGGCATTGCCGAGCCATAAGAGCCAACCGAGATAATGTTAGCGATTGACGGTCCGCTTACCAGCAATTCGCCTGACGTCGGCGAACCGCTGAATTCCGCCCCCGGCGCTACTGTGCCCCAAGCCACCTCACATGAAGCCTGGATTTCGGGGAAGATAGCGCGTCCAATCGCCGCAGTCGCGCCAGCTTCCGCAGGATGACAAGTGCGAAGCTCCGACAATCTCTCACCGACCCGTCATAGCCATCGCGAGTACCGGGAGGTGAACGGCCGCGTCCAAAGTACAACTGCTATCTCGATACCCTAGTCCCCGTTGGCCTCGCCGTCAGGCCGTGTCACCACCTCGCGGAGCGGGATGACGGCGCGGCCGCCGCAGTTGCGCAGCAGGTCTCGCAATTCGTTGATTACCGGAAATACCTCGTGATTCCAGTCGCCCCCCTGCTTGTCGTGGGCCTCTTGCTCGCGCTCGACGATCCAGCGGTCCTCCCTGAAGATGCGTTCTGTGAACCAGACCAGCAGCGGCCATGCCAGGTCCAGTGCAAACGGAATGCCGGGCTTGCGGATGGAAAGCAGGCCAAACGTCCGGTTGGTGCGCTGCGCCGCGTCCAGCGGCACGTAGACGATCCACAGGTCCATCACCAACGTGCCGTCGCCCGAGCGGATCTGGAGGGTCTGGTACGGATATATGGTGCGCACCGTCATCACGTCCTTGTTGTCCCGGTCGCAGTTCTTCTTGCTGGCGCCAAACACCAGCGCCTCGCCCACAGGCTGCTTGCCTTCCATGCGCGCGAACGTGTAGTCCACTTCCACCCAGTCCTCTCCGCGACGGCGGCCCAGCGAGCGCGCGCGCATCTGTCCCATCTGCCGCCGGTGTAGGAACTGGTGGTTCATGTCCATCAGGTTCTCATGCATGAAGGAGTAGTGGCACTTGACCTCGCGGCCAAAGCGACGCGTCTTGTACGCCTTGTCCGCCACCGATGGCAGAGCGGGCAGCGGCCGCTCTTTGGCAAGCGCCCCATCGCCAGGAAAGACAAAGATCAGGCCGTGCACCTCGCGGCAGGGATAGGCACGCACGCCGTTGGGCAGGCGCTCACGCCCGAGGTATGGCACATCGATGCAGCGGCCGGTGCAGTCATAAGTCCAGCCGTGATAGCCACAGCGGATGGACTCGCCTTCCACCACGCCCGCGTGCAGCGGCACCTGCCGGTGTGCGCAACGATCCTCCAGTGCGAATATCGTACCGGACACGGTACGAATCAGTACGATCGGATCGCCGGCAAAATGCACCCCGTGGGCTTTGCCCCGCTTGACCTCATTTGACCAGGCCAATGGGAACCAGTGATCGGGATGGATGGGCACACGGCGCAGGTCGCGCACGGGCGCATTAGCGTGCGGGTCGATGGCATGGCTATCCGGCAAAGGCACTGTATGCATGCGTGACGCCTCCTCGTATAACGGGAGCTTCGACCGTCGCCACACGCCGACCAATTAGCGAACGGGGATTCGGCGCAGTTTACGCGAAGTCTACCGAACTCACCGGAATCCCGTTCTTTCCATAGTGTGGTTGATATTGTGGAAGGCTAAAGGTCATGGCCACCTTCGGCCAATCGACCCCCACACATCCTGGTGGCGGGGTAGCGAGCGTCCGGTGCCTGGTACGGAGCCGACGCTCAACTGCCGACGCTATAGCGCCGGGCAACGGCCGAAAGTGGCCGCTTGCTGCCGCTGAGTCCCCCGATAACATTGCTTACTGGCAGCCTGACTTAAGTGCGTCTTATCCACTTTTTGCGTTGAAAGTTGATAACTATTATCGAGAACGGTACATTTCGTGGCATCCGCCGTGCCCTTGCGCCCAACCCCGCCGTTGGGTGAGAAGGCGACTACGGCTGCAGAACGTCAGGGCCCTGTCGGGCGGGAGCACCGGCCCCGCCCTGGATCGCGCACTAGTCGAAGCTGACCGCGTTCACGGCGCAGGACGACAGGTTGGACTCATAGCTGCCGGGGCGCACACCCCATTGCCCTCCCCGCTGGGCCTGGAGCCAGAGCTCGATGGTGGTGATGAGCGTGGCGTCGTGGACGTGCTTGTCCTGCCGCCAGCAGACCTTGACCTCTGTTCCGTTGTTGGCTTCGGTGAATTTTTCCTGGCAATACTTGGCCATGGCTGGCTCCTTGAAGGATGCAACGTGTGGAACGGTGGACTTCACATCACGGTGAAATAGTCGCGCCAAGCGGCCTCCAGCGTGATCCGGGTAGGCATCGGCACGGCGGCGTTGTTGAACGTGGGCGGTTGGTTATTGCCGTAGTAGTAAGCGGTGCGGTCGTTCGTCGCCATATGGTCGCGCGTGGCATTGTCAACGCAACGGCTCATATGGATAGCCGGGAAGTTCGGATTCTCGTAGTACACCCAGACGCCTTGGCCGTTCGCGGGGTCGCGATACGCGCTGACTTTCCAGTCGTCCATCATGGTTGCTCTCCTTGAAAACGCTACTGCGATTGACGTGCCGGTGGGCGTATTCCCGCCAGCGCTACGAAACCGGCTTGCTGATCACGCCCAGCAAGACCGGGACATCCGAGCCGCTGCCATCGAACGAGACTTCGGTACCGTTGCAGCCCCGGCATGCCACGGCGCCCGGGGCATCCTGGGCGGCGCCCTGAACGGCAAAGGGGCCGACCCGCGTCAGCGAAGCAGCGAGTGCCTGCGCCTGGTGCGGACTGCCCGCGCGCAGCGCGATGCGCGGCTGATAGCCGATGACCGCGCCTGTTGGCAGCAACGCGAGCGCGCCGGCGGCCCCGAAGAAGTCGGGCGCGCCCGCCGGCAGCGCGGCCTGGCCGCCATCCAGCAGGCCGGCGTCGAACCAACTGCCAGGAGTCAGCGCGAAGACGCCGAACCCACCCAGCGACAAAGCCAATCCGTTGACGCCGTCAGGCAGGCCATTCGGCGCACCTTCGACCATGGCCGCTAGCGGCGCCGCGTTGATTGCATCCGCGACCGCCGCGCCGCCGGCGCCTTGCAGCCCCAGGAAGGAAGGCCAGCTTCCCGCCGCCGGCAAGGCAGCAGCAGGCGCGGCCCCGGCCAGAGCGGCCAGCGCCAGAGGCGGCAGGGACACCGACCAGGCCGTAGCGCCGCCGGCCGGCGCCGCGCGCCATGCGGCCAGCCCCGCAGGCCAGCCATCGAGCGCGTATTGCGGGCAACGGAATACCACGCCCGCCGCATAGAGGCTGGCGGCCATGTTCAGGTCCGAGGCCTCTTGTTGCGATGCCAGCAAGCAGCGATTCAGGGCTGCCGTGAGCGCCGGCACGCGTTCACCCAACGCCGCCAGCAGCGCTTGATGCGCTTGCGCAGGCGCCATGGCGTTGGCCGCGGCGTTGACGCCCGCGGGCATGGGCGGCCCGGGCCGCCACGCCCGCACCGCCTGGCGGTAGCGCGCGAGGTCGGCCTGCAGGCTGCCCGTCCCGGCAGCCGCCCGCAACAGCGCGGGCTGCCCTGCGGCGCTTTCCACCAGGTAGCTCAGGCAAAGCCAGTAGGCGGCAAACAAGCCGCTGTGTGGCGCGTAGACACCCGCGGCAGCGGGAATGCCGTCGCCCAGCTGGTAGGTGCACCAGTTGCCCACCTGCGCATCCGCGTTGCCCAGTCCGCTGAAGGTGGCGGCCCCCGCGACGGAGAACACGTCGTTGCCAGCCACGCCCGCATGGCTGGCAAGTGCCGCGGCATACATGCGCCAGAGCGCAAGGTCGGATAGCACGGCGAGACCTCCCGGCAGGATGGACAGGATGAACGGCTGGGCGGCGCAGCCCCTCGCCCGAGCGCGCGAGGGACTGCGATCGCGACGGCCTCAGGTGCCCAGCTGCTGGCTTACTACCCCAAGCAGGATCGGCAGGGTGCTGCTGACCGGCCCGATCGTGACCGTGGCAGATGCATCGTCCCACTTGATGTCCTGCTTGGTGCCGTTGGTCGACACCGTGGCCGAGCCGATGCGGAAAGGGCCGATGCCGATCGACGCGGTCGCCTGCGCCTGCCAGGTGTTCTTGACGTTGCTGTAGTCGCTGGCCGCCATCTTCAACTTCACGGTCGGCTGGAAGCCCACCACGATCTGCGTCGCCATCCGCGCCAGCGAGCCGCTGTCGGCGAAGAAGGCCGGCGCGCCGGATTTGAGCCGCTGATGGTAGGTCGACACCAGCCCGCCGTTGTCCCACCACAACCCGGGGCCGACCGGGAAGGTGCCGAAGCCGGTGAAGTCCACTGTCAGGCTGAAGTCACTGCTGGTGGTATTGATGCTGGTCTTTTGCCCGCTGGCCGAACCGCTGCCGAAGAAGGAGAAGAAGTCGCCGAACAGGCTGGCGTCTACCGAGGTGCTCCAGCCGAACTCGTCGAAGTCGTAAGTCTTCGAAGCGGAAGTCACCGAGATCGACGCGCCGGCGTTGTTCTTGCCGGCGACGCTGGCCTGCTGCCACTCGGCGTACTTGGCGCTAAACGCCTGCAGGGAATAGGACGGCGCGAAGGCCGAGATCAGGTTGTTCACCGGCACCGGATTGGTGCCACCGATCACCACCGGCTGGCTGCCTGCGGGTGCGACGCTGCCCACCTTGACCGGCATGTTGTACGGGTTCTGCAGCGTCATGCTCTGCGCGCCGTTGATGCCCACCTTGGCCCGCGCCTGCTGCACCACGCTATAGCCGGCCCCATAGGCCTTGATCATGATCTCGTCATACGCGCTGGCGGCGCCGATCAGCGCATTGTTGGCGCTCAGGTAGGACGGATAGCTCTGCTGCACCCAAGTCTGGAAGGGAGGCGGCGAGGGATTGACGTTCTTGTACGCCCCGTAAGCCGTATAGGCCGCTACCTGGACATTGTTGAATGCGGTCTGCGCGGTATTGAGCGCCGCCGCGGCCTGGTTGACCTGGCTGTCCAGGTTCGGATTAACCATGGCGCCAAGGTCGATCCAGTCGAGGAAGGTCGCGTACGTGGCCAGAAGGCCGCCCACCGGCGCATAGGCCGGGCTGTTGGCAGGCACGACATCGCCGATGCCGTACACATAGGCATTGATGATGTCCGGGTCGGCGTTGCCCAGGTCCACGTTCAGGGTGGTTGAGCCGGCGCTGAACTGCTGCTGTGCGGACATGCCATTGGGGAAGGCGGTCGCCTGCAGGGCGCCCATCCACTGCTTCCACAGACCCACGGTATCGACGTTTGCCATTTTTTTGCTCCAGATCGTTTGCCGAGAAGGGACGGTGGCGGCATCCAGGCCCCACCCTCCGCCGACGCGCCGTGCCCCGCCGCCATCGCGCATGCACCGTTCGTCTGGCATTCATGGTCGGTTATCGCGGGCGCCGCCGAACTGTGCCGCGGCCTGATTCGCACCTTCAGGAATGCTGATTCGCGCATCAGCAGCACGGATATCGCGGCCGCCGGCGGCGTAGCGCCTAGAAGAGGTCTTCGCGAATCGCGTAGCGCGTCAGCTGGGCAATGCCCTTGACCTGGAGCTTGGCCATGATGTGCTCGCGATGGGTACCCACCGTCTTGCCGCTGATGTGCAGCCGGTCGGCGATCTCCTTGGTGGAGTGCCCCTCCACCAGCAACTGCAGGATCTGCCGCTCGCGCGTGCTGAGCTGCGCGCTCGGCTCGATCGAGCCGTGGTGCCGCGCGCAGCGAAGGCTGGCGACCATCGCGGTGGCCACCTCGGGACTGAGATAGGAACGTCCTCCCGCCACCGTGCGGATGGCCTTGCCGAGTTCGTCGCAGGCGCAATCCTTGAGCAGGTAGCCAAGCGCGCCGGCGTCCAGCGCGGCGGCGATCCTGCGCTGCTCGCCATGCGCCGAGAGGCACAGGACGCGCGCCGAGGGCACGTCCGGCACGATGCGGCAGAGCGCGTCGATGCCGTTGAGTACCGGCATGCCGAGATCGAGGGCGATCACGTCCGGGAGCAAGGCCTGCGCCATGCGCAAGGCTTCCATGCCGTCGCCGGCCTGGCCGATGACGGTCATGTCCGCTTCGCGCTCAAGCAAGGCGGCAAGTCCCTCCCGGAAGAGCGTGTGATCGTCGGCAAGCAAAACACGAGTTTGCGGCATGCTCAACCTCGCGGCATGGTGTGGATTCCGTCGCGGTGCGCCGAGCCGCCGGTATCGACGCCCGCCGCCCGCCAGTGCCCCGTGGGCATCACGATGCGCACGTGCGTGCCGCTGCCGTGCGCGGAGCCCACTTCGAGGCGTGCCCCCAGCGCGCGAAGCTGTGCCGCGCTGCTGGGAAGGCCAAAACCGCCCCCAGCACTGCCCTGGCCGGCAACAGAGCCCGGATCGAAGCCACGGCCGTCGTCCTCCACGCTGACCGTGACGTGGCCGCGCTTACAGGCCGTACGCACCCACACCTGGGATGCGCCGCTATGCTTGCGAACGTTGGCAAGCAGCTCCTTCACCACGCGCAGCAACACCGCGGTGGCAGCTTGCTCAAGCGGCGCCTGGGGGCCGCGCAGATCCAGCAGCAGGCGGGGAACCCCGCTCGATCCGTCCCCTGCGCAATGCACCAGGCTACGCAGCGCGTCGTCGAGCGGCCCCTGCGCCAGCAGGCCAAGGCCGAGATCGATCGTCGCCGCGCGTACGCTGGCGGCAGCCTCCGCCACCAGCGTACGCGCCTCGCCGATCAGCGCGCGTGCCTGCGGCGGGCATGCCAGCTTCTCCAACTGGCCCAGCCGCAATAGCGCGAGGGCAAGCGCCTGGCCCACTTCGTCGTGCAGGCTGCAGGCGATGCGCTGCCGCTCACACTCCCGGGCCGCATGGCTGGCGTCGAGGATGGCCTGCTGTTGCTCGCGCCGCCGCCCGCGCACTGGACGATTGGCCTGGTACGCGGGCGCGCCTCCTGGGACAAGCCCGTCGCTGTCCCCGGGCGCCGCCCCGGCATTCTTGTTCTGCAACATCCCTGTCCCCATTGAAACCAACAAACTCTCCAGCGCGCGAAAATCTCTTTTAAATATTATTCAATTGACATACAGTTCCATGAATCCCGCGCCAGCTCTGGCTTTCCGGACTTCGCGGTCAAGCCTTGCGCAGCATCATCCCGCCGCGCGCACGCGGCTTGCAATACTGCCAATGCCGTATCTCCGTTAGCACAGGGATTCACTCATGGCGCCAGAGGCCATGGCGCAGGCAATAGATCGCCACGCCGGCCGCATTGCCCACGCCGAGTTTCCGGTACAGGTTCTCCCGATGCTTGCGCACGGTCAGGTTGCTCAGGCCGAGTTCCCTGGCAATCCGCTTGCTGGTATGCCCCGCTGCTACCCGTTGCGCAATGTCACGCTCACGCTGCGTCAGCACAGCCGGTGGCACGCCCGCCGGATGCGCCGCCATTGCCGCCTCGATGGGCCGCGCGAGATCGACGAAAGCCGTGCGCCACCGCGTAGGCGGCAAGCTGCGCCGCATTGCGCAAGCCCGTCTTGGCCAGCAAGTTGCTGCGATGCTTGCGGGCGGTCAGCACGCTGATCTGCAATGCAGCGGCAACGGCGCGGCAACTCATGCCGGATGCGATCAGCCCCAGGACTTCAAGTTCGCGCTGCGTCAGCGTGGCGGAGAGAATGCTTTGAGCCTGCATGTGTTGCCTGGGACGGGATGAAGCCCGCAATTCTGGCAGATAGCAGCCCCCCGGGTGGGTGGCAGACAAGCCCGCCGCCGAACAACGCGAACTAAAGTCGCTGTTCAGGCCGAAGTCGGCCCAGGTTCTACGCGCCATGCTGCGCGAGCCCGACCGTGCTTGGCGCGTCACCGAGTTGTCGGAAATCTCCGGAGTCAGCCTGGGGCACGTCAGCAATGTACGCAACGGCTTGATTGATCGGGATTGGGCAGTTCGATGTGGACGTAGGGCTAGATGCGGAAGCACTCGGCGATGGCGAATACGCGACCTTGATCGGCGCTCTTTAATGCCATGGATACGCGCAGCGCGAGGGGCTTCGGCGCTTCCAGCTGGTTCGCCAGGTCACAACGCGAGATGGCGGGGAAGCGATCGACGTCGTGGTCGATTTCTTGATGCCGCGCGACGCGGAGATCGTCAAGAACAATCCTCCGGCGCTGAAGGACCGTCTCCGGTCGTGCACGAACAGGCTGTCGCGTCCGGCGAACACCCGAGTTGGCTCGCGCCCGGCGTGCGAGAATACGGTGCGACCAGAAGCCGACTTGCTGCGGTCGCCAAAACACAACGCGGAGACGATATTGGCCAAGAATCTACTGTACGGCCTGGTAACAATGGTACTTGCAACATCGGCGTTTGCCGGGGAGCGCTACATAGAAGTATGGAACCCGCCGGAGGCGCGCAGTTCCGCCACGAAATACCTGAAGCCATCGGCACACAAACCGGAGAATAGTCGTGTGGGTCCTCCTGCAACAAGCAGCCGGACGCCTCGAGTAGCGAAAATCTCACCGTTACGGCCGGCCACAAGGGGCAAGGCCCGGCAGGCTGACATACAACGACATTCCGCGGCAGGTTACGCCAGAAGGTAACGTGCTTCGGGTGGTAGGCGGCCACTCTCGAGCTGACATTGAGCGCTGATCGAGCAGCGGCCGGGGCGGTCCAGACCATCTGGCAGGCGGCCAACGAGGCCGCCACCGGCGAGCTGGCCACGCTGCGCGCCGCTGCCCGCGCATTCCGGAGCGCCCCCTTGCGCTATCATCCGGCCCATCTGGTCCACCGCAAACGACAGGAGCAGCCAATCATGCGACACATCGGTCAGACCGTCTCGTTCATCCGTCCCGACGGCCAGTCGGTCAACGGCTACCTTGCCAGGCCGGATCTCACTGACGGCGCCCCGGCCATCATCGTTGTCCAGGAGTGGTGGGGGCTGAACAACCAGATTCGCGGCGTTGCCGACCGCCTTGGGCGTGCCGGTTACTACGCGCTGGTACCTGACCTCTACCGCGGCGCCAGCACGGTCGAGCAGGAAGAGGCCCACCACCTGATGTCCAAGCTGAACTTCGGCGACGCCGTGGCGCAGGACATCCGCGGCGCCGTGCAGTACCTCGGCACCCTGAGCAGCCGCATCGGTATCACCGGCTTCTGCATGGGTGGTGCGCTGACACTGCTGTCGCTGAACTCCATCCCCGAGCTGAACGCAGGTGTGCCGTTCTACGGCATGCCGCCGCTGGAAGCGATCGATCCTGCCAATATCAAGGTGCCGGTGCTCGTTCACTCGGCCGCGCAGGACGCGTTTTTTGCGGCCGAGGACTTCGACAAGCTCGAGGAGAAGCTGCGCGCCGGCGGCGTCGACGCGACGTTCCACCGTTACCTCGCGCACCATGCCTTTGCCAACGAGGAGGCCATCGGCGACGGCCGCATCGCCGGTACCCAGTACGACGCCGCTTGGGCGCAGGTCGCCTGGGACCGCACGCTGACGTTCTTCGCGCGCCACCTTTGGCGCTGATCATCGCCAGCCGGGAAGCATCCCGTCCGCGGCCTCGGCACGCGCAACAACTGACGGGTGGATTGCATTGGGTGCAAATACGCCCCGGCAATTGCTTCGTTTACTGGATGTGCTGGAACTGTCCCATCTGGCCCATGATCCAGGTTGCTTTTCCCCGCCGGCCTCGGCTTTGGCGTACAAACCTGTACGCCTCGCAAGGGTTAGTCGCGGCACACATCAGGCGCTGTGCTCTGTTAACGCTTCAATGGCGTGGTTAGCACGGTCTCATTCGTGTCCACGACGAACACCGCAAGCAGCTTGGCGGGCTCCGTCTTGCTCGCGTTGGCACTGACGTCGTGCCGGTCGCCAGGCATATCGGTGAAGTTCTGCCCCTTCGTGAAGGTGCGAAGTGGTCCGCCGTTGAGTTGGTTCAGCACGGCGCCTTCCGTCGCGAGCTACCTGCCGAATTTATGGATCACTTCACATGAGCGCGCGCCAGCCACTGATCGAGACTGGTGCGACCTATCCGCGCATCGCCCAGCGGCACGAGCGACAGTTCCTCGACTTGGCCGCCGTAGTATCGCGCGTCGGGATCCGTCACGACGGTGCGCGCGTCGCCCACCGACTTCAGATAGCGCGAAACGATCTGCGCGAAGGGCGCGCGGTCCGGTCCGGCGATGTCGATGGTGCCGTTTAGCGGCGCCCCCAGCGCGACCTGCGCAAGCGCCGCCGCGACGTCATCCGCAGCGATCGGCTGGAACATCCCGTCGCCAATGCGCACAGTGCCGCCATCCGTACCGTAATCCGCGATGGCCCCGATGAATTCCATGAACTGCGTGGCGCGCACGATCGTGTATGGCACACCGGCCGCGTCGATCACCGCTTCCTGTGCAACCTTGGCCGTGAAATACGCGTTGTCCGGCATGCGGTCGGCGCCGACGATCGACAGCGCGACGTGATGGCGCACCCCCGCAGCCACCTCGGCCTTGCCGAGATTGCGTGCCGAGGTGCGGAAGAAGTCGAGCACCGCCTGCGGCTCCCAAGACGGCGCATTCGTCACATCCACGACGACATCCGCGTTCACCAGTGCATGGCTTAGGCCTTCGCCGGTCACTGTGTTGACACCGGTACGCGGGGATGCGGCGACTGCCGTGTGGCCCGCCTCTTTGAGTAGCGTGACAAGACGTGAGCCGATCAGGCCAGAACCACCGATTACAACGATCTTCATGGCAGATTCTCCATATCAGGGTAGAGGAACGCGCTGCGCACCTGGTGTGGGGGGTATCACTGAACGTGCCTGTCACCGTCGCATCGTATGAAGCCATTGTGGAACAATCATGCCCTATGGATAAGGGCCCGGTTCTGGACGAACGCGGATTGCATGTGGCATGGTTGAACGCCTGATTGCGATGACAAGTTCTTTGCTCGGCTTAAATGGTAGACCTTGTTCAAGCCGATTACGACATGACGCTTGCTTCCTATTTCATCGGATAGATGGATCCGTCGCCGCCTTGGCACCCACCCGCAGGAGCCCCTGATCAGCTTTGGCCAACGCTGGCTCCGATTGGTGTCGATGCGACAACAGAGTGGGTACCTTGGCGGCACTACTGGTGCCGCGGGCCGAAGGCTACGATTCTTCCCAAGCGGTGCCTGCAGCAATCCAGCGCAGGTCCGGCGAGCATCCCCGCCAACCTAGCAGGAGTGATCATGGCTCAACGCATCAACTACTTTCAGCAATCCCCGGAACTGTTAAAAAAGCTCATGGAGCTCAACAGCCTGTTCCCGAAGACGACGATCGAGGAACACGTTCGCGGACTCGTCGAGATTCGCGCGTCGCAGCTCAACGGTTGTGCATTCTGCGTCGACATGCATATCAAGACGGCGAAGATCCACGGCGAGCGCGAACTGCGGCTGCATCATGTAGCGATCTGGCGCGAATCCACGCTGTTCTCGCCGCGCGAGCGCGCAGCGCTGGCATGGACCGAAGCGTTGACCCGGCTGTCCGCAGAAGGTGTGCCCGACGATATCTACGAGCGCGTGCGCACCCAGTATTCCGAAAAGGAGCTGTCCGACCTGACTTTCCTGGTGGGCGCAATCAATACCTGGAACCGGTTGAACGTAGCGTTCCGCATGGTGCCGGGCGCCTTTGACAAGACGTTCGGACTGGACAAAGCCAATCTGGAGTGATGCCATGAAAGGCATGATTGCGATGGCGGCAAGCCTGCTGCTGGCGCTGTCGGTGCAGCTGGCCCACGCAGCGCCGCCGGACGTCGTGGTCAAACCGCTGACCACGACGGCATTGCCCGATTATCCGGGCAAGGAAGTGGAAATGATCACGGTGGAGTATCCGCCTGGCGCCTACGACCCTGTGCATCGTCATGATGCGCACGCGTTCGTCTACGTGCTCGAAGGCAGCATTGTGATGGGCGTGAAGGGCGGCAAGGAAGTCACGCTCAAGGCGGGCGAAACCTTCTATGAAGGCCCGGACGATCTCCACACTGTTGGGCGCAATGCCAGCAACACCAAGCCGGCGAAGTTCGTCGTGCTGCTGATCAAAAAGCAGGGGGCGCCGATCTTCACCCCGGTGATGTAGCGCCAGCCGTTCTCCCGGGCCGGTGCACGCCTGAGGCATTCTGATTCTTCCTCCTGTGCCGACGCTTCGTCCTCGCGAGCGTCGGCGTTTCCTTGTTGCGACAGCGTGATCAGCGAGCAGGTCCCGCATCATCATCCAATGGGGGCACGCCATTGCCGATCGACAGCTCGCCGCCGTGCGCATCGATGATCGAACGACAGATCGACAGCCTCATCCCGAGACCCGTCGGCTTGGTCGTGAAGAACGGTGCCAACGCCTGCTCGGGGTTTTGCGATGCAAAGCCCGGCCCCGGGTCACAAACAGTCACAACCACACAGCCAGCGTCGGCCTGACTGGTGCTGATGCGCAGTTCACGGATATCATCGCTGTCCCCGTTCATTGCCTCGAGCGCGTTGATCAGATTAGTGCGAATCGCATGTCATGGCTGGCCGCGATCGGCAGGGCATCGCTCGTTCCGGGAACGAACACGGAGACTTACTTTGCATCCCGCGCCACGGCGATTTTTAATGCCGCCCGGAATGCACATCGCATGCACGTGCATGACCGCCAGAGGGGACCTACGTGCCCCCGTTGTGGCAACGTACGCATAGCCGACGCGCTCGCCGCGATCTTGTACTCCCGGGAACGCCTAGCAGGTACCGGTGATGTTCTAGGAGGCAGAACCCTTGAAATTCCGGAGACCAGTCTGCCCTTGACTACCTAAGCGGTACCGCCATGATGGGGCTGCTACCTCCGATATCTACCGCCCTGGATGGTTCACCAATCTTTGGCACTGCAGCAGTATCTGCCCCGCCGCCTATAGTGAAACTCTGGTAGAGGCCCGGCACCCGCATAGGTATGGGGCCTCCACAGTGGAGATTCCGCGGTGCGAGCTTGGTCGTGCCGCTTTCCAGCCGGTGTACTTCCTTGGAGGCTTCAATGCTCTACCGGTTCATGGAGTATCAGCGCGCAATGTTCGCGCCATTCGCTGTGTGGGCAGCGAACGCGGCCAGCGCGTTTTCCGATCATGAGAACCCGCTGTCGCAGATACCGGGCGCTCACATGTTTGCCACTGGTTACGAAATGCTGTCCCGTCTGGGACAAAGCGACGACAAGCCGGGGTTCGGTATCGCAGCCATTGAGCGCAACGGCTGCGTCGTCCCGGTGGTGGAGCAAGTCGTCCTGGAACGGGCATTTTGCCGCCTATTGCGCTTCGCACCGGATCCGGTCGCTCTTGGCCCCGCCGCCTCCCATACAAGACCTGCTGTGCTGGTCTGTGCGCCGCTGGCAGGGCATCACGCCGTCATGCTCCGCGAGGTCGTCGAAACCTTATTGGCAGAGCA